>CACYBZ010000120.1 GCA_902772795.1 uncultured Ruminococcus sp.
ATAACAGAAGTACCCGATTGCTTTGCTATAATTTTGCCTGTGCTGTATACTCTGACAACATCAGGATTACTGCTTGTCCATTTGTAAGACGTTGCGGAATTTGTCGGAGAAAGTGTTTTGGTAAACGTATAAGAGGATTTCGCTTTGATGGTGAGTGTATCTTTGTCAAGCGTAATACTTTCAGGAGCTTTCTTGACATTGACTTTACAGGTTGTTGTTTTTCCGTCGAATGTGGTTGCGGTAATCATTACCGTACCTGTTTTCTTGCCTGTAACAACGCCGTTGGCATCAACCGTGGCAATTTTCTTGTCGCCCGTACTCCATTTGACATTCTGCACAGCGTCGGACGGAGTAACCGTTGCCTTGAGTGTATACTTCTGACCTACGCCGATATTTACTGCTGTCTTGTTCAACACAATACTTTCTGTAGGGATAACCGTCATTTTTTCCAGTACAGTATCCTCCAAAGTATTTTTCATGATGTCGGCAATATCATGATGTCCCTGTGCGTTGGGGTGGGGGTCAAAGTTACATTCGTTGCTGATACCATAAACATCGACAAATACACAGTCGTTTTCGTCAGCAATGGTCTGTAATTTTTCGTTCAGAGAAAGCAAAGACGGTTCAATATTCTTTCCTGCAAGAAGATACTGCATAGGATAGGCAATTTCTTCAGAAACAATCGTCAGTAATTTTTTCATCTGCTCTGTTTTCTGCTGTTTGATTTTTGCCACACGCTGTTTCAGTTCGGCAATATGCTGTGAACAGTCTGTCACTTTTTCTTCTGTTTCATCGTCAGATAATACTTTTACGGTTTCTTCTGTATCCAGTGGCTGTCCGCAGACTTCTTCGGCAGCTCTGGTAAAGATGTTCTTCACAACGGTAACCATATCGTAAAGCTGTCCGTCACAGACCAGAGAGTTACCGTAAGGGTTGAACATACCAATCAGTGCGATATCGGTATCACTGTTCAGGGTCTTGACAGCGTCAACGACTTTCTTTACATTTTCGGCTGATTTTTCAACATAACTGTCTGTATCATTGACAAGACTGCTCAGATAAGTCGCTGCTTCTGTAATGGTTTCATAGGTGATGTTGTCTTTATTTTTTTCAATGATACTCTTTCCTGCACCGATAGCTGTTTCACTGTCAAATCCTGCAACGGTCAGTATCAGTGAACAACCTGCTGCCTGCAAAACAGGGTTTTCATTTGCTATCATCGGCATAAGCATTTCCAGAACAATATCATTTCCGCCAAGCTGTATGCTTACCAGTTCCGCTTCGGGAAGATACTGCACAAAAAAGTCATGATATTTGCTCATTGCCTGAATGCCATACTCTCCCAGAAAACCTCCCACAACGGCAGCTGCCATTTCACTGTGGAAATCTTCGCTGAGAATAGCCTGTGCAACATCTTCCGCACGGAAACCTGTTGTGGAAAGATTGGTGGCGGTTGTGGCATACCCTCTTTCCTCTCCCCACTGTGCAAGATATGTGCCGAAAACCTGTGCATAAGCGTCCTGTACGGGATTGGCAATCAGATCTTCCGTAATCACGAATGCGGGGTCAGCCATCATTGATGCTGCTGTACCGTCACTCGATAACCCGAAACCTGCCGCAATACTGTCACCCAAAGCAACATAATCATAGGTTCTGGCGGGTTGTTCTTCTGCCGTAGCGATAAGAGAAGCTGAACTGCCCAGCATGACAGCGGATAATGCTACAGCCAGAATTTTTCTGCATTTCATAGTAAACCTCCTGAAATTTATTTTATTATATTGGCGGACAGATAGATAAAACTATTTGCCCGCCAACAAAATACGATTATTTTTTTCTGTTATTTAACGGTTACCGTACAGCTTGCTGTTTTGCCGTTATGGGTAGTAACGGTAATGACAGTTGTTCCTGCTTTCTGAGTAACGATTTTACCATTACTGTACACTTTGGCAACTTCGGGATTACTGCTTGTCCATTTATAGGAGGTTGCACAGTTTGTCGGAGAAAGTGTCTTGGTAAAGGTATAGGTTGTTTTTTCTTTCAGATTCAGTGTTGTCTTGTTGAGGGAAATGCTGTCGGGAGCTTTTTTGACATTGACTTTACAGGTCGTTGTTTTTCCGTCAAAAGTCTTTGCGGTAATCGTGACTGTACCCGTTTTTTTACCTGTAACAACACCGTTGGCATCAACCGTAGCCAGTTTCTTATCGCTTGTTGTCCACTCTACTGTCTGAACAGCGTCTGACGGTGTAACGGTGGATTTCAATGTATATTTCTGTCCTACACCGATATTAACCGCTGTCTTATTGAGGGTAATACTTTCGGTGGGAGTAACCACCATTTTCTTTTCAACAACGGGTGTCAGTGCAGCTTCCATAAATTCAGCGATTTCCCTGTGTCCCTGTGCTTTGGGGTGAGGGTCAAGGTTACATTCGTTGCTGATATCGTAAACATCAACATATGTGGCATTTTCTTCAACAGCGATGTTCTGTAACTTTTCATTTAAAGACTTCATCTGCGGTTCGACATTCTTGCCTGCAATGAGATACTGCATAGGATAAGCAATTTCTTCCGAAACAGTTGCCAGCATCGATTTCATTTTTGCCTGACTCTGCTGTTTTATCTTCTTGGTAAGTCTGCTTAATTCAGCAACATGCTGTGAACATTCTTCCGCTTTTTCTTCTGCTTCTTCTACGGGCAACAATTCTACTTCATCAGTATCTAATTTCTGACCGCATATTTCTTCTGCTGCTTTGGTAAAGATTTCCTGAATAATGGTAGACATATCATAGGTCTTGCCATCGTATACCAGAGAATTACCATAAGGATTGAACATACCGATTATCGCAATATCTGTATCGCTGTTGACAGTTTTTACCGCCTTGATAACATCATGTACATGATTTGCCGAATCAGTAACATAGGACTCTGCATTTTTCTGAATACCGCTTAAATAATCTGCTGCTTCCACAAAGTTCTGATAAGTCAGCTTATCCTTGTTGTTGTTCAGTACCTGTAAACCGCCACCTACGGCAATTTTAGCATCGCAACCAAACAGCATCAGCATAAGTGATGTACTTGTTGCCTGCAAGACAGGATTTTCAGAGGTGCTCATAGGTACCAGTATACCCATAACAATGTCATTTCCGCCAAGCTGAACACTGACTAAATCCGCCTTTGTCAGATATTTCGTGTAAATATCATGATAGTTGCTCAACGGTGCACTTGATCCCTGACCAACGAAATATTCCAGAATCCATGTGGCAATGCCGCCTTTATAACCTTCTGTCAGAATGGTCTGTTCCACGTCCTGAGCACGGTAAGCAGTGGAAGATAAGTTTGTCGCTGTTGTGGTATACCCTCTCTGACTACCCAGTTCTTCAAGATAATTACCGAAAACCTGTGCATAAGCGTCTTTTACAGGATTGGCAATCAAATCTTCAGACAGAATCAGGGCACGGTCGGAAGTTAATACGTCCCCGGTATATTCCAGACCGAAACCTGCGGCAATACTGTCACCCAAAGCAACATAATTATAGGTTTTGGCGGGTTTGCTGTCTTCTGCCACAGCCACTACGCAGGCGATATTGCCAATCATAATCGCTGAAAGGGCAACGGCAAGAATTTTTTTCAGTTTCATGCTGAAACCTCCTTAAAGATTATTTTATTTCATCTTTACTTATCTTTGTACGGGTGGTTGTACCGTTCTCCGAATAGTTGACCAAGTAAAGATAATTTTCATCACAGGGAGCATAATAGCCCTCGTAATCATGAGCCAGCAAGATATAATCTCTTTTGCTGGTAACTTCACCGAGTTCAAATTCATTGTAGAATTTAATCGCTTTAAGAGGATATTTCTGACAGAAATACTCGATTAATTCTGCTTTTGGTGTGGTACAGTTACGGTCAAGAATAATCTGTCCGACAACATCATGACCGCCCTTGTCATTTTTGAATGCACTGATTTCCCATTCCAGAATCGGGTCTGCTTTGTCCAGAGAATATTCAATCATGAACAGATATACTCTTTCGCCTTTTTCGTTGACGTAGGAATCTGACGCACGACCTAAAATATTGTACGACCCGTCTGCGTGTCTTACAGCGATATCTCCTGTAACACCCCATTTTGTACCGTTTTCGTCAATGTACCATCTTTGTGCCGTTGCTTCGGGATTATCAAGATAACGGTCAGCGGCAGCAGGAGATGTGGCGTGAATATTTCCCAGTACTTCATTTTCCGTAATCAGATTACCGTTATCATCAACCAGCTTGACGTGAACATGAGGTTCCAGAGGAAGACCTGTTTCATTGGTTTTGGTTTTTTCGTCCATAAAGTAGGTAACCAGAGTTACACCACCTTCTTCACTGGCACCGCCTCCCAGTGAAAAGCGGATTTTACAGCCGTTGGCTTTCAGCCATTTGTCAATCTTATAGACAGAACTTTTCGTAACAGGTTCACCGCCCGAAGCAGGACGTGTCAGATTGACAAGGGCATCAGGAGCGATAACCCCCTGTTTTACCGCTGACAGGAAGAAACTTGCTGTTGCGATAACATTGTTGCACTTTGTTGCGGATAAATCTCTGGCAAAGGCATTTTTATTGTAAATCGGCTGAGGAACCAATGTACCGCCTCTTGCCAATGTCATGATGGCACAACATCTTTCACCTGTCATATGGGTCATGGGAATGGCCTGGAAACAACGTTCACCGACATAATTCTGTGTGTTCAGTCCTGCGTGCATTTCGACATAGGCATCTAATGAGTATTCTTTATAAACAACACATTTCGGATTGCCTGTTGTACCGCTCGTATAATAATAACTGATATCACGGTCTAAATCGGTAGGGCCGTAAGGAAGCGGAATATCACTTTTTTCGCCTGCTTTTTTCAGGTCATCAAGTCTGATAAACTCTACTCCCTTTATCTTGTCCAGATTCATCAGACAGTGCATAATCTGATTGATGTCAAAGACTTCCTGCATTTTCTTGGGCATGTCGGACGTATCCATAAACATTCCCTTTTTCTCCTCGGGAAGATAGTCGTCAAGGCTCATCACGATGACTTTTTCAATATTGCTGTTTTCCAGATGGTCAACAAAGTAGGGTAAAAAAGCGTCCAGTGTAACAATAATTTTAGAGTTCTTGTCTGAGGTGTAAAGGTCAAAATCGTTTTTCAGAAACAGGAAGCTGACATTGTTACTGATGGCATTGATAAAGTTGCAGGCAAACAGCAACATAAGATTTTCGACACTGACAGGCATACAAAGCGTAACCACATCGCCCTCTTTAACGCCTGCCAGCAGTAATGCCCTTGCATAGGCATCTCTTAAAGCGGGAAGCTCTCTGTAAGTAATGACTGTCCCGAAAAAGTCGAACGCTTCACCATCAAGGTTATCCTGATTGAAAGTCATAACGGTATCAAAAATGTTCATGTTGTAGATGGGTACACCGTTAATCACACGGTCTACTTCAGCCCATTCGGGAAATTTTCTTTTAATGTCGGCGGTATTGATAGTTGTCGGTTTTCTCATAAATACTCCTTTATCATATTTTCTGCGTTTCGGATATTCTTACCAAGGATTGTCAATAAAAAGATATCACCTTTCAAAGACATTATACCGTATAGCATCGGCAGATGTTTGAAAAACA
>CACYBZ010000121.1 GCA_902772795.1 uncultured Ruminococcus sp.
CTATACAACAGTATGAGTTTTGGTTATTCAATCCGTAAACGGATTTACATATTTTTTTGAAGGTGGTATTGATATGAAATTATCCAAAAAAACATTGGCGATTATCCTGTCAGCAATCATGATACAAAGTGCTGTAGTGACATCGGCCATTTCCGTATCCGCTGAAGACGAAGTTGACACTACCGGTGTTGTCGCAGAAATTCCTGATGATGACCTTTCCTATGATGACCCTGTCATTATTCCTGATGAACAGCTTTACAAGGACTGGAGTTTTATCCTGACAGATGCCGGGGCAATGATTACCAGATATGTCGGAAACGAAAATGATGTGGAAATTCCTGCATACATCAATGAGGTTCCCGTTATTGCCATCGGTAATAATGCTTTCAGAGATAAGATAACTATGAAAAGCGTTTTGATTCCTGACAGTGTTGTCACCATCGGTAATAATGCTTTCCGTAACTGTATAGCACTGGAAAATATGGCAGGCGGACAGGGTGTCACCACCATAGGCAATCGTGCATTTGAGAACTGTAAGTCTTTGCAGAGTTTTGTGCTGATGTTTGATTTGTCGGAAGTCGGTATCGCAGCATTCAAGGGCTGTTCTCAGTTACGTGATATTATGCTGTACAAAGTAAAAGAAGTCAAACCGTATACGTTTATCGGTTGCGACAGTCTGACATATGTCAACAGCGTAGAAACCGTTAAAGTAGGCGAATTTGCTTTTTATGGTTGTGAAGAACTTACCAGTGTCACTATCATTGCCGGTGAAAATATTGATGAAGTCATGACGATTGACCCTATGGCATTCGGTAAATGTACATCACTTCAGTATGTGAGTTTCCATTGGGCTGACAAAGTGGAGGTAAGACCGTCCGCATTCTTTGACTGTAAATCCTTGGAAACCGTTTACTATTCAGGTTCTTATGAACGCTGGAACGAAAGTGTACACATTGCTCCCATAGGTAACCGTTATCTTCTCGCAGCAACGGTACAATACTATGATATGAATGTCGCTGAACTGGACGAAACCGAAACAGAAATGCTCACAGGTGAAACCGTACAACTGACCTATCATTCCGCACCGTATGCAGAACAGAAAGATAGTCTGAATATTGTTTCCTGGACAAGCAGTGACCCCGAAATTGCCACAGTTGACGAAAACGGTAACGTCACCGCTAAGAGTGAGGGTGTTGCACAGATAAAATTAATTTCTTCTTCATCCCATTTTACAAATTATGAATCTTACTGTATGGTTATAGTCAAACAGTCAGCCGACAGTGTAGAACTCAACAAAACGGCTGTCAATGTCGGTGTTGGTCAGAAATATACACTCAAAGCAACCGTTTCTCCTTCCCAGGCTTCTCAGACAGTAAAATGGAGTACAAGTGATAAGAAACTCGCTACCGTAGATGAAAACGGCGTTGTTACCGCAAAGAGAACAGGTACCGTTACCATTACCGCTACTACAGAAAACGGTAAGACTGCTACCTGTAAAGTCGTTGTCAAGAAAGCTCCTGAAAGCATTGCCCTGAATAAAACAGAACTTACTCTCAGAGCAAAAACCACCTATACTTTCAAAAAGACAATCACCCCTACAAACTCCGCAACTTCTTACAAATGGGAAAGCAGTAATCCTGATGTTGCCAAAGTCTACAGCAACGGTAAAATTGTTACTCTTCAGCCCGGTACTACTGTTATCACCGTTACCACACACAACGGTAAATCGGCAAGCTGTACAGTAACCGTTGAATAATCGTAAATACAAATCATCAATAAAAAAAAGATGAGTGGAATTCTGTTCCGCTCATCTTTTTTCCATATGCCGATATTCCTTATAAAAAATATCGGGGAGTATTTTTTACAGTCATTCCGTTTTGTCTTCTACCGTGGTCTTCAACCTGCTAATGACAGATGTTAAAAACTTCGGTATCGGTACTTCCATCTTTGAAAGATTTTCCAGAATGGATATCAGTTCGTTGATGATAAGCCAGACAATGACAATCAGACCGAAAAACATGGTTGCCTCAGACTGTATGCCGATTTGTGACAGTGCCGAATACAGAATATAATCTATCGCCATACCTACACACACCAACGAAAAATAACTGATTTTCTTCAGAATGCCGACAATTCCTTTACGGCTGGAAAGTTCGGCATGAATATATGCCGACAATATACCCGTTATATAGTCGACAAACATAACCACCGTCATAACGACAAGCGGTATGGCAATAATCTGAAAGTACGCCGATACACCTGCGACAATCAACGTCAGTATACTTTGAAATATATTTTCTTTGTTCATCTTATCACACTTTCATATTTTCCAGATTTTTTGTCAGGTCATCAATAATCCTGTTGTGCCCTTTCACACTGGTGACCGCTTTTGCGTGAACTGCACTGCTCAAAGCCGAAATCGTCTGTTTTCCTGCAATACCGTCAACTTCCAGATTGAACAGCTTCTGTACAGCGATGGTTGCCTCATACGTACCTTTGCCAAAACTGTTGCTATTGTCAACCTTTGCCGAAATAATATGAA
>CACYBZ010000122.1 GCA_902772795.1 uncultured Ruminococcus sp.
CCTCCTGCGCTTTTGGCATTCTTAAGCTTTCGCCCACTGCGGTGGGCGCCCCAAGGCTATGCCTTGGGAATCCGCAAGCCTTTTCAAAGGCTTGACCGAAACTTTCAAGGCGAAATCTGCTGTCGCAGATTTCGGAAAACGTAGGGGAAAAATCCGAACGAAGTGAGCCTTAAAAAGTTTTGACCCACTTTTTCAAAAGTGGGTGGGGTCGAGGGGCAACGCCCCTCGTGGGATTTTTAAGGGCGAATCCCTTAAACGGTAAAGGTGAAACAGATACTTTTGCCGTCTGCACTTTGTGCAGAAATTTTACCGTTGTTGGATTCGGCAATGGCTTTGGCTACCGACAATCCTATACCATGACCGCCTGTCTCGGAATTTCGGGAACTGTCCAGACGGTAAAACCGCTCAAACAGAAAATCCAGTCTGCCTTTCTGAATGTCATCAACAGTATTGAATACTGTAAGCACCCTGTATTTGCCTTTCGACTGCAATCGGACTTCTATTTTTCCGCCGTCATTGGTGTACTTCACTGCATTGTCAAGCAACAAAGATACAAGCTGACGTACAGAAGATTCATTGGCTTTTATTACGATATTTTCTTCTATATCCGTTGTAAGTGTCTTGTCTCTGGACTGTGCCAGCGTAATAAATGGCTGTACCGTATCGCTGACGGCTTCGGAAAATGAAAATTCTTCCATAGCCATCACATACTTTTCTTCGTCCATTCGGGACAAAAAGACCAGCTTTTCTGTAAGTGAACTCAACCGCTTGACCTGATTTCTGATACTCTCTGACCACTCATTTTCACCGTTAATCATTTCAATGACTTCTGTATTGGCATCAATAATAGCCAGTGGTGTCTTGATTTCGTGACTTGCATCAGTAATAAATCGTTTCTGTTTTTCGTAGCTTTCGGCAACGGGTCTGACCGCAATCTTTGAAAAAATAACCACCAGAATAAATACAAGCAGTATCCCCCCCAGACTGATGCCTATACTTGCCAACAAAAACGAACGGAATGTACTTAATTCTCTGTCACAGTCAATAAAGATATACATATATCCATCGTTTCCGCTGTCAATACGGGTATACTTATAGCTTTCGATAAATCCCTTGGTTTTATTTTCGCTGAAAAGCGTTTCCGCATACTCCTGTGCCGTCGATGTGGAAACAGCAAATATTCTGCCTGTATCAATAGCCGATACTTTTCCGTTTTTGTCCATACGTACAGTAAAATAACGGGTTTCAAAAGGCGTTTCGGGTGACATCTCCCTGTCTTTGCCGTATCGTTTCCCTTTCTGAGGAAATTCATCAAACGGAAATTCCCCGTCATTCTCTTCCAGAATTTTCAGTGTATGTTCCGAACGTTCATTGATATTGATATAATTGGCAATGTTCACCGCTCCCATAATCAGCGTAAGAACAACAATGACTGAACTCATGGCAATGGCAATGAATTTTTGTCTGAGTTTCTTAATCATTTCATCATCTCCAGCGAATAGCCTCTGTTGCGTGTCGCTTTAATCTGAATGTCTGCCTTTAACGATGTCAGCTTCTTGCGTAAATAGGAAATATATACCCATACCACACTTAATTCTGTATCACTGTCATAACCCCATATTTTTTCCATGAAAACTTCGTTGGAAATGATTTTACCCGGGGTTGTCATCAGCATTTCCAGCATCTGAAATTCCTTGTTGGCAAGTTTTATGGTGTCGCTCGGGGAAAACAGTTCAAATGTCGTCCTGTCAAGACGGATATTGCCGAAAGCCAGCACGGAATGGGTTGTTTCTGCTTTTCTTCTGGTCATTGCCCGTATTCTTGCCAGCAGTTCTTTAGTGGAAAACGGTTTCGTCAGATAGTCATCTGCCCCGCTGTCAAGACCCAAAACACGGTCATCAATTTCCGATTTCGCCGTAAGCAGAATAACGGGTACAGAATTTCCCTGTTCCCTTATCGTCTGCAATACAGTAATACCGTCAACTTTCGGCATCATGATATCCAGTACCACCCCGTCATACAGACCTGTTTCTATATAATCCAGTGCGTCCTGCCCGTTATAGACAGCGTCAACCGAATAGTTGTTATGTTTCAGTATGGCAACCAGTGCCCTCGAAAGTTCCTTTTCATCTTCTGCCAACAATATTCTCAATATCATCCGCCTCTTTCTCGTTTCTGTACCCTTTACATGGTATCAAATCCGTAACGCTGATACCGGAACAGAATATTGTCCGCCCATGCACGGTCAATCTTGACAAAACCTTTCATGGAACGCTCCTTTTTCCCCAGACGGCTGACAATATTCCATGACTTCTTATATACGTCCAGCTTTGTGGTCTGTGTGAAAGGCTCTTTGGAATTTTTCGGAAAAAAAGTAAACCCGATAATATTCTGTTCCTTGTTGTAAACTGAAAAATAACCGCCGTCAAGATTGATATTCCGCTTTTCGTGAATTGCTCCCGCAACTGCCGATTTTGTCAGCTCGACCGCCATGTCGTCCAGTTCCGCTTCAAAAATAATAATCTTCTCCCGAAACTCGTTGAATGTGGAAACAATCCTTTTCGTAATCTTCGGCATATTTTCAAATTCGCTTTCAATATTCCTGTCCGAAACAAAACCTTTATCTATCCCCGGAATAAAATATACCATGAACTTTCCTTTGACATCGTTATACAGACAAGGATAATACAGTCTGGCACGATATTCGCAGTACGGACAGTAAAAATCGAACAACTGACCTGAAAGTATTTTATTTCTTAATTTTTCGTCGTCCTGTGCGTTGATACTTTTATAAACGTGAATATGATTCTTAGAGGCACACTGCGGACAATGGAGTTGTTTGATATCCACCAAAGCCATGAAAATTTTCACCTCCGTTTCTGGGTGGGATTAATAATAACGGATAACGGAAATAACCTGTCCGAGTATACAACATTTGTCAGAAATAATCGGTCTGAATGCCTCGTTTTCGGGCTGAAGTCGGAAATAGCCTTTCTCCTTATAGAACCGCTTTACCGTGGCTTCATCGTCAATCATTGCCACCACTATCTGACCGTTCTCCGCTACAGGGGTCTTATGCACAACAACAATGTCATTATCCAGAATTCCCGCATTTATCATGCTCTCACCGACAACCCTCAGGGCAAACAGTTCCCTGCCTCTGCGTACTTTCTCGCTGATGGGCAGATATCCCTCTACGTCCTCAATGGCGAGAATGGGAACTCCTGCGGTAACTTTGCCCAGAATGGGCACTAATGCTGTGTAATCTTCACTTAAACGGATAGAACGGTTCGTTCCTTTGGTACGTACAATAAGCCCCTTTTCTTCCAGATGATGCAGATGGTTGTGTACGGTTGCTGTGGACTTCAGTCCCGTAGCGTTACAGATTTCCCTCACCGATGGTGAAATACCGTCCTGCAGGGAATTTCGGATAAAATCCAGTATTTTCCGCTGACTGTTCGATATGTTAGCCATTTGATAAACACTCCTTTGATGATAATACTAACTTTTTTATATTATAGCATATTTTCCTCGTTTCGTAAACATTTGTTTTAAAAAAAATATTCAGGATTTTTCGACAGAAAGATATATATTATTCATAATAGATTAGCCGTTTATTCAACGATTATTCATATGACGTTAATAAGTAAAGATTATTATTTTACCATACTCAATGACGGAACCGCATCGTCTGAGTATGTTATATGTTCTACCCTCCTCAAAAATGTACCCCTCAAACAGAAAACACCTCCGATATCGGGGGTGTTTTTTGTTTTGTCTTTTAGAAAATTTCCATAGTTTATTCTTTGCTGATTTATTGAATAAATAGAAATTCTCTTTTTTCGTTGAAAAAATATGCATACTGTGTTAGA
>CACYBZ010000123.1 GCA_902772795.1 uncultured Ruminococcus sp.
ACCTGTCAGACCAATACCGACAACATGAACCAAAAACAGGGTAAAGCCGATAACGACACCGGCAAAAGAGCCATGATTTGCTTTTTTGGAAGTTACGCCCAGTATTGTCAGCAGGAAAATGCAGGTAAGAACAACTTCAACAATAAAGCCCGCAACAGCATTGCCATGTACACCGTCGAGTCCGTTGGAACCAAAACCACCGGTCTGATCTTTGATACCACCGAGGCTGAAAATCAGGGCAAGCAATCCCGAACCTGCGAAAGCACCAAAACACTGAGCAACGACATAGCCGAAGAAATCAGTAAGGGTCATACCGTTGTTAATGAGTACGCCCAACGATACCGCAGGGTTGATATGACAGCCTGAAATATTGCCGATGGAATAAGCCATAGCAATGATTGTCATACCGAAAGCAAAAGCGGTAAGGATATAACCGCAACCGTTAGCCGAGTCACAACCTACCAGCATAGCCGTACCGCAGCCGATAAATACCAGAGTAAATGTACCGATAAATTCCGCAATATACTTTTTCATAGATAAATCCTCCTTCCTTTAAAATTTGTGGACTGAATCAGTAATCAATCTCAACAACCATATCATAGCATATAATGGGAATAAAAGCAAACATATAAACAAAATTGTAAGATTTTTTCTTGAGGATTTATTTACGGTTCACATATTCAGATTTCAGTATAGAGTACCAGCAGATGTCACAACAAATATTCCGACTGTTTTTAGCGAATTGACGCAAAGTTCCCTCATAGGTCATACCGCTTTTTTTCATCACTTTGCCCGAATTAGGATTTTCAAAATAATGGTAAGAACCAATGCGGTTGACATCTGTATTTTCAAAGAGAAAGGCAATTATTTTTGTCAGAGCCTGCGAGGTAAAGCCTTTGTGCCACCACGGTTTACCGATACAGTAGCCGACTGTCATAGCGGAGGTATCTTCATCAATGTGCACAACGCCGATGCTTCCTATAGGGCGGTTGTTGTTGTCTTTGGGCACAATCGCCCATTGATAGTAGTTGTCGTTCTGATAGCTGTTTACCCATTCTTTAAGAATAGCCTGTGTTACACGGATATCCGTGTGTGGTGTCCATGTGAGATATTTAGTGACATCAGGGTCGTTTGCCCAGTTTTCAAACATAGCGATATCGTCAGCGAGGGTAAATTTTCTTAAAATAAGGTCAGCGGTTTCTAAAGTCTGTGTTCCGCAATGTTGCATAGTGTTTTCACTCCTTTGTCATGATGGTATATGGGTGTAAAATAAAAGGGCAGAATTTTCATAGAAAATTCTGCTCTTTTATTCTCAGATAAGCATTATATTTCCGCAATAACTTCAACTTCTACCAGAACACCTTTAGGAAGTTCTTTGACAGCAACGCAGGAGCGGGCAGGTTTACCTGAAAAGTACTGACCGTAAATTTCATTGAAAACACCGAAGTCACTCATATTGGCAAGGAAACAGACAGTTTTTATCGCTTTGTCGTAAGATGAACCCGAAGCCTCCAGAACAGCACCAAGATTTTTCATAACCTGTTGTGTCTGTTCTGCGATGGTTGTCGCCTCAACATTACCTGTTGCGGGATTAATGGCAATCTGTCCAGAAGTGAACACCAAACCGTTGCTGACAACCGCCTGTGAATAAGAGCCGATAGCGTCAGGAGCATTTTTTGTATAAATTTTTTCCATAGTAAATTCCTCCGTAAATCAATAGATAATTCTGTAACCTCTTGCGAGGAGAGCATTTTTAATTTCGTCGGCATGTTCATGATTTCTTGTTTCCATGCTGATACGCAGATGGCAGGCATTGATATCCGAACTCAGATCGGCACGGTCGTGAGCAACAGAAACGACGTTACCGCCGAGTGTGGCAATAATTTCAGAAACTTCCTGTAACTGACCCGGTTTGTCAATCAGTTCGATGGTCAGATCCACCAGACGACCCGACATCTGTAAACCACGGTTAATGACACGGGAGAGGATAGTCACGTCAATATTACCGCCCGAAAGCAGACAACAGACTTTTTTACCTTTCAGTTCAGGAATTTTATTGAACATGACACCTGCAAAAGCATTTGCCCCTGCTCCTTCGGTGACAAGTTTCTGTCTTTCAATGAGTTTCAGAATAGCGGCAGCACATTCGTCATCGGTGACAGTGATGAAGTCATCAACGTACTGACGGGCAATCTGATAGGTAAGTGTACCGGGTGTTTTGACAGCGATACCGTCCTGGAAAGTATGTACAGATTCCAGTGTTTCGATATTGCCGTTCTTGATGCTGTTTACCATAGAGGGAGCACCGGTAGCCTGAACGCCATAGATTTTAATGTCAGGGTTAAGGGATTTAATGGCAAAAGCCACACCGGCAATCAGTCCGCCGCCGCCGACAGGAACAAGTACGGCTTCAATGTCAGGTTTCTGGTTAATAATTTCCAGACCGATAGTACCTTGTCCGGCAATGACGAGTTCATCATCAAAGGGGTGAATAAAGGTGGCACCGCTTTCCTGTTGCAGTTCAACGGCTTTGGCATAAGCGTCATCATAAGTACCTTTTACCAGACAGACTTCCGCACCAAGTCTTTTGGTTGCTTCAATTTTGCTGATGGGAGCGGAGTCAGGAATACAAATCAACGACTTGATACCCATTTTCGTAGCGGCACGGGCAACACCCTGAGCGTGGTTGCCTGCCGAACAGGCAATAACACCCTTACTTCTTTCTTCCGCAGTGAGCTGAGAAATTTTATAGTAAGCTCCTCTTACTTTGAAAGAACCCGTAACCTGTAAATTTTCCGTTTTGAGATAGACAGACATACCGGGAACGACATCAGGGGAACATTTAATGATATCGGTCGGTCTTACCGCATTTTTAAGAACATAAGAGGCATGATAAATTTTGTCCAAAGTCAACATTGAAAAAACATCTCCTGTAAAAAATTCAGTATTCAAGGGGTGCCCCCTTGAAAATCCTGCCAAGGGGCGTTGCCCCTTGACCCCACCAACTTTTTGAAAAAAGTTGGACAAAAACTTTTGTGGCTCACTTCGTTCGGATTTTTCTCTTTACGTTGTCCGAAATCTGCAACAGCAGATTTCGCCTTAAAGTTTCGGTCAAGCCTTGGGGGAGGCTTGCGGGGTTCAGGGGCAGAGCCCCTGATGGGGGTGCGGGGGCGAAGCCCCTGCAAAAGCAAAACAGAAAAAAGTCTTTCGCCCTGAAAAAGGACGAAAGACGAAAATTCCGCGATACCACCTTAATTGTCCGCAACGGCGAACCACTCAACGATACATCAGATGTATTATCATCAGTCAATGTATCCTGTTCTGCTAACGGGGAACCACACCGAAAATTCCTACTGACATTTGTTCGGAATTTCACTCAAAGGGGATAGCATACAGTCGATTTCTGCTGACTTGCACCGAAACATCAGCTCTCTGAAAATAAAATACAACCGTGCCGTATCCTTATCAACGCTTTTGTTATATAAACCACTACAATTTATACGCTTTTTTTCGGAAAAAGTCAAGCAAAAATTTCAATTTAGCGTGGCAAAATTAAAATTCGCTTTTTACCTCACGCAGAAACAGGGACGATAATGTTTCTTTGGGGTCTTTGTGATAAGTAAGTACCTGATTGACTGCACTGACAATCGGCATATCTACATGATACATTTCACTGAGTCTTATCAGAGCTTTCGTGGTGGAAACACCTTCGGCGAGCTTGTCAAATTTTTCGCCTTTGATGAGCATTTCGCCGAAACGTCTGTTATGACTGAACGGAGAAAACAATGTTGCTTCGTAGTCACCCAGATGGCACAGTCCGAAAGCGGACATTTCATTACCGCCCATCGCTTTAATCAGACGGGAGATTTCCTGAGTACCTCTTGCCATCAAAGCCCCTTTCAGGGAGGTATAATTCATACCGTCAAGCATACCTGCGGCAATACCAATAACATTCTTTGATGCAGCACCGACCTCTGTACCGATTAAATCCTTTCCGTAATAAAAACGAATCAATTCACTGGAAAATGATTTGACCAGCCGTTGTTTGAGCAGTTCATTATCCGAATCAATGACCATACAGTTAGGAATACCTTTGACAAAATCCTGAGGGTGTCCGGGGCCTACCCATACAGCCACAGGTGTTTTTTGCGTGTCAATATGACTGCCGATAATCTGTGTCAGGCGTCTGCCTGTACTTTCTTCGATGCCTTTCATACAGAGGACAATGGCTTTTCCGTCCAGATTTTCCTTAACCAGCCTGCTGCTGACAAAACTGTCCAGAGCCTGTGAACTGATGGAAATAATCATGACTTCCGCATGACTGACGGCTTGTGTCAGATCCGAGGTAATAACAACATTGTCACTGAAAGTAACATACTGATTTTTTCTTTCTTTCTGCAAATCCTGAAATACTTTTTCGCTTTCCAGTCCCCACGAACAGACATGATGACCTGTTTTGTCCAGATACCAAGCAATGAAAGACCCCCATCTTCCACAGCCGAGTACAGAAATATTCATAGATAACGCCTCCAATATCATAGTAGAGTAACATTATAACATATCAGAAAAGAAAATCTATGAATAATGTAAAAACAATACTGAAAATTATGACAGATCTTCGTCCTTTTCATAGTCTTCTTTTTCTCTGGGACAATAGCCGAAAACTTCCGTGACTTTATCTCTTGACCACAGCAAAGGGGTAATTCTGACAGAATAGCCAAAACCGTTATCCATCTGCCAGCGATAGGATTCCGCCTGTGGCAGTCCGTAAACGGACAGCAATGTTGTGATGACACCAGCGTGTGTTACCACGACAGCGGTAGTTTCCCCCGACTTTATCAGGTCGTTGACTAATTTTTCAAAAGTACGGCAGATTCTCAGGGTAAATTCTGCACCGCTTTCTCCGTCAGGGGGACGGTTGTCTTTGGAATTGGCAAGCCAGTTGATAAAATCGAGATTATTTTTCAGGTCATCAGCGGTTTTTCCCTCCCACTTGCCGAAAGAACATTCTGAAAAGCCGTCCAATACGATGGGTTTCAGTTTGGGATAAAGAACATTGCACGTCTGTACACAGCGTAACAACGGACTGGTATATAAAAGAGGCGTTCCGGGATAGACATAGAGGGCATCATATTTTTTCAGGTCATCAATGCCCTGTTTCGACAGTGGAACATTGGTGATACCGATATATTTTCCCTTGTTGTCTTCGGTCGTCATGCCGTGACGGATAAAATGAATGACATAGGATTGCATAAAATTCCTCCTTGCGGTAAATGGATTTTTGACTTTACTTTGCCCGAAAATTATACTATACTGTAAACAGAAAAAATCGTAAAAAAATAATGAGGGATACACAATGGAAACGGAATTTTCAAGAATTATCACCCTTCTGCGGAAAGAAAAGAAACTCAGTCAGAAACGGGTGGCAAAAGACCTGAATATATCGCAGGGACTGCTTTCTCATTATGAAAAGGGCGTGAGAGAATGCGGAATAGATTTCATCATCAAAGTAGCAGAATACTATGATGTTTCCTGTGATTACCTTCTGGGAAGAACGGCACAGCGGAAAACAGAAACGCCGTCAGACACTGAACAGAAAAAAGAAAAATCCGTTACTTATGGTAATTCACTCACACAGCTGAACAAGGAACTCATCAGTAATTCTACCGCCATTCTGTTTGAACTGGCACAGCAGACGGAAAACAGAAATTTTCAGGTTATGCTTTCGGATTATCTCATGGCGACAATTTACCGTTTATTCCGTATGATTCATTCTGCCAATTCTAAAAATCCGCAGGCGATGTTTTCTTTGCCGAATGAGTTTTACAATGGTTATACCGACGCTTTCCAGAGAATCAGGGAAGTAGAAATGAATGCTTTGCTCAAGGGGATTTCCGTCAATAATCTCCCGTCAGTAGCCAGAAACAAAATCCCTGAAATTTCCGAAGAATTGTTGTTGTCGGAATATAAGGAATATGCGACTTCCATTATCAATGTCATCAAGATTACCGAGAATAATCTGAAAAAATAATCCGATGCATTTGTTGTCAGATAACAATCAGCCACTTACAACCGTAGTCAGTTGTGAGTGGCTGTTTTCCGTACTGTTGCGATATCAGGCAACAGGTCTTGTTTCGTCGATGTAAGTAAACGACTGTTCTGTTGCTTTTTCGGGCTTTTTACCAAGACTGATATTGATGGTGACAACTGAACCATATTCCTGTTTGTCGCCTTCTTTGATATTTCCTGAATAGCCGATAACATTTCCTGCGGGAACGGTGTCACTGTAACCCAGCGTAGAGTTAACGACAAAACTCTGATTAACCAGACTTTCGGTAGCAACGTCCTTGTTGACATTGGTAACTTTGGGAAGTTCTCTGTACTGAGCCCCTTTACTGATGGTGCAGGTAATAGACACGCCGTCATTTCCTCGGGAAACGGTTTTCTTGGCTTCGGGAGTTTGTTTGCATATCTGACCCTGAGGAACAGTGTCGCTGAAATCTTCTTCAATCGCTTTGTAAATGGAGTATTCTTCACTGTTGAGAGAAATCGCTTTGGCTTCGTCCCATGTCTTGCCTGTAAAGTCAGGAACCCTGAAATATTCACTGTCGGAAGAGTAAGTGGAATCTTCAGGAAGATTTTCGGGATTGGTTGTATTTTCAGTCGAATGTTCATTGACATCAAACATTCCGTCCAGCGGATAAGTGGAATACCACAGATAACCCAGACCACCGAAAACCACCAACGCTATCAGCATAGCGATAACACCCATTTTAAAGTTACTCATTTTTTTAGCTTCGGATTTTTCCTCTTCAGGAGCAACTTCCACTGTTTTGGAAATTTCATTCTGCATTGCCTTTACGGTAGGGGTTGCTGAAAGTTGTTCGGACAGGTCTTTAAAAGAGTGAATTCTTTCGTTTTTATCTGTCTGTAATCCTTTAGCGAGGGTCTTGATAACGAAAGGCGGTAATTTTTTGGCGATACCTGTACTCATCAGCAGACGACCGTCTTCTTTTCTTTTTACGGCATCAACAGGTAACTGTCCTGTAACGGCAAAAAAGAGCGTTGCACAGAACGCATAGATATCTGTTGCGGTATCCAGTTCGCCGTCATCGTCATACTGTTCGGGAGCACTGCAACCTGTGAACAATTGAGGCGGTAAACTTCTTCCTGTCTGACGAATGGTAGGAATGGCAAATCCTGAAAGTTTCAGTTTACCGTCAGCAGTGACGACAATATTGTCGGGACATATACCAAGATGTCTGATTTCTTTTTCTTCCAGCTGAATCATTCCGTCGAGCAAAGGTCTGACCAACGGACGCAGGGTTTCCCATTCCAGATGACCTCCGCTACGCTGAACATATTCTTCAAAAGAAATGGTTTCCTCATGTTCTTCGACGGCATAGACGGTATTGTTATCCTGAAAAACATTTTCAATCTTTACGATATTGTCGTTATCTTCAATACCCATGATTGTCTGATAATATCGGGTAAACCGTTGTTTCAAGGCATTGAATTTTTTTCCACAGTTCTTGTTGACGGTAATGACCATACTGTTTTCGGAACGTGAAAACAAACCTTCAGGTAAAAACTCTCTTAAAGCAACCACTTTTTCCGTTTTCTTGTCATAACCTATATACCTTACACTGTCTGACCTTTTGTCAAGTACTTTGCCGACCGTATAGCGGTCGTTCTCCAACGAAGCCCCAAGGGGCAAAAATGGTGAATACTGTTCCGTATCCTGAGAGAAACCACAGTGAGGACAAACTTTTTCACCATGAGTGTCTTTCATGCAACCGTAACATAAATCAGCCATAGTAACACACCTACTTTCTGAGTTTACGGCTATTATAACATACTTCAAGGTAAATTTTCAACTAAAATATACATTTTTTGATAGAATCTTTAGGGAGCGTCTGCTATTCACACGATGACCCTATTTTTACCTGAAATTCGGACAGATATGCAGAAGTGGAAAAAAATTTTTATTTTTTACAGAGGTATTGACAATATTCAAAAATTCTGCTATAATACACCGTGTTGTGCCGGTGTGATGGAATTGGCAGACGTAGTGGACTCAAAATCCACCGGTAGCGATACCGTGCCGGTTCGAGTCCGGCCACC
>CACYBZ010000124.1 GCA_902772795.1 uncultured Ruminococcus sp.
ACTGTACGATTGTCTTTGATATCGTTCGCCTTATAGACGGTAGCCATTCCACCAACACCGATAAGTTCCTGGATTTCATATCTTCCGTCCAGTTTTTTGCCCACATATTTATCCATAAACATCACTCCCGAATATTATTTGCATACATGACGGCAACAGAGATATTATCTCCTCCGCCGTTGAGTTTCGCTTCTTCTGTCAAGGCATAGGTAAGCTCATCGCCACTGCAACTTTCTGCATAACTAAGGATTTTTTTATCCCTGATGTAATTGGAAAGTCCGTCAGAACAAACGATTAACATATCATCATCGCTGAAGGGGGCTTCTATGTAATCAGGTACTACGTCAGGGTCTACACCGACAGCTCTGGTAATATAGTGTTTATTCGGGTGTACCATAGCCTGTTCGGGGGTAATCTCCCCACGGTTCACCATTTCCTGTACAACAGAATGGTCTTGGGTAAGTTGTTTGATTTTTCCGTTGTGTATGCGGTATACTCTGCTGTCACCTACATGGGTAATCATTGCCCAGCCTTTGTTAGCAACAATCAGTTCCATTGTTGTTCCCATACCTTGTAAGGAACTGTCTTTTCGTTGTTTATGATATATTGTACTGTTGGCTCTGGCAACAACTTCCCGCAGAAATTCCTCTGCCTGATAGTCAGTGAATCTTCTGTCAAAAGACACAATCATATCGTTAGTGACTTCCACGGCTGTCTGACTGGCGATATTACCGCCGTTGGCACCGCCCATTCCGTCACAGAGTACTGCCCACATTAATCTTCCGTCATAAAGAAAACCACCGTCAACAGAGTCCTGATTACTGGAACGCACCAGACCGATATCTGTTCTGGTATACAGTTGCATTGTCATGCTCCTTTCCTTTCATGTTATACCTCACGTTCAAGGCCCGGGAAATCTGTTCCCGCTCCTTGCCAAAGACCATGTCTTTGGTATCATTGACAAGCCTTGTCCGCAGACCTGTCCGAAATGGTAAGAAAAAATTTATGATTAGCTGTCATTGTTCAGCGTGATGTTTGCCTCTGAGTTGTCCACAGGAAGCGTCAATATCTGACCCGAGGGTACGTCTTACCGTTGCGGGAACACCGTTTTTTTCCAGAATCTCAGCAAACTGTAACAGGCGTTTTTTCTGACTTCTGCGGTAATGGGTTTCCGTGACGTTGTTGACGGGAATGAGATTACAATGACATAACATTCCTTTGACAAGACGGACAAGTTCATAGGCACATTCATCGCTGTCATTGACGTTATCTATCATAGCGTATTCAAAAGTAATACGACGTTTTGTTGTCTTTGCATAGTAGCGACACGCTTTTATCAGCTCATTGACAGGATATTTCCGATTGACAGGCATTGTCCTGTTGCGTATGGTATCATTTGGTGCATGGAGTGATACAGAAAGCGTAATCTGTAATTTTCTGTCAGCAAGTTCATAGATTTTCGGCACAATACCGCAAGTAGAAAGGGAAATGTGTCGCATACCGATATTCAGTCCCTTTTCACAGGATACCAGTGAAAGAAATTTCATGACATTATCAAAGTTGTCCAATGGTTCACCCATGCCCATCAGCACGATGTTGGCAATACGGATATTATTGTCAGACTGTGCTGTTTGTATCTGAGCAAGCATTTCTGAAGGGGAAAGATTGCGGGAAAATCCGCCTTTTCCCGTTGCACAGAATGTACAACCCATTCGGCAACCAACCTGTGTGGAAATACAGATAGTATAGCCATGATGATAGTGCATCAGCACCGATTCTATCATTTCTCCGTCAGATAGTCTGAACAGATATTTCACCGTATCATCATAGCAGGAAATCTGTTTTTTTTCAATACTTGCGACAGCAATGTAATATCTCTCTGATAAAGTCTGCCGTATATTCTGCGGAATATTCAGCATTTCAGCAAATGAAGTCACATTTTTCTGATGAAGCCACCCGAAAATCTGATTGGTCCGATAAGACGGTAAACCAAGTGTTGCCAAATCTTCGCCGAGTTCCTCAGCAGTCAATGATTTGATATCCTTGCGTTCAGTCATAAAAAAGACTCCTTTTCCGTTTTCCGAACAAATGCACTGATGAAAAATCCGTCACTGCCGTTCCTTGACGGAAGCAGAGTCACCGAATTTTCTGTGGTGTCAACCTTTTTTATTATATCACTATTCAATATAATGTTCAAGGGTTGAAAGTCCAAATGTTCTTTCAGAAATCTTTTCACATTTTCTTCGTTTTCCGCAGGGTTGAGCGTGCAGGTGGAATAAACCAGTATACCGCCTTTTTTGACGTAATCTGCACAATGACAAAGGATATTATACTGAACCGCAGGCAGATTTTCCGTACCCAAATCATTTTTATAACGGAGTTCAGGTTTTCGTCGGATAATGCCCAGTCCTGAACAGGGAACATCACACAATACCCTGTCTGCAGGAGGAAGCGTATCATTATCCAGAGCATTTCTGACTTTTGTTGTGATGTTGGTCAGTCCAAGACGATAAGCTCCGTTTTGAATGAGTCTTATTTTATGTTCGTACTTGTCGAACGCCGAAAGATGACCGCTGTTTTCCATCATTTCCGCCAGCGTGAAAGTTTTTCCGCCGGGTGCAGAACAAAAGTCATAGACCGTCATATTTTTTTCAGGTTTCAGCACTTCGCAACAAATCTGAGAAGAAATATCCTGTACATGAAACAGTCCGTTTCGGTATTCTTCCGTATTTTCAATCGAACCCGTATGATGTAAAACAAGTGTATTTTTTCCATAAACAAAATCTGCGGTTATACCGTGATGTTCAAAAGAACATTTCAAAGTATTGCCATCTGTACGGAGCGTGTTCACTCTGACATATACAGGAACATTTCCTGTCAGATTTTCCATGATATCAACGGCAATTTCTTCGCCGTAGGCGTTTATCCAGAGTTTCACAATATCTTCTGGTACAGAATATGTCACCGAATAATACAGGAGCTTATTCTTAGTTTTGTCTGGGAGTGTATAGTGATATTCCGACCTGATGAAATTTCTCAGTACAGCGTTGATAAATCCCGCAGATTTGTTCAGCCGTAAATTTTTCGCCAGTTTTACACTTTCGTTGACAACAGCACTTTCAGGAATTTTATTCATGAATACAAGCTGTAGAATGCCCATTCGCAGAATAGTCAATACAGGTTTTTCGATTTTTTTCAGTCTGACAGTGGTATACTGTCTGATAATATGGTCAAGCAGGATTTTTCTTTCCAGAACGCCGTAAACCAACGCCGAACAGAAAGAAGTGTCCAGCGGATTCAGTTTATCCTGTTTTACCTGATTGTTTAAGGCAATGTTGGAATAAGCACCGTCATTTTCAATTTTGAGAAGAATGTACAGTGCTGATTTTCTGGCATTTGTCATAGTAAAAAATTCCGTTTCCGCCGAAGCTCTGAAAAGTTCCGGCTAAATTTTGGCAGAACACTCAGCAGAATACCGTATCAGTAGTTATTCTGTAACCACGCACGAAGTCTGAAGCACTCATTTTCTTTTTGCCATCGGGTTGCATTTCCAGTATGGTCAGGGAACCTTTTCCGCAGGCGATTGTCAGCGGATTCAGACAGATAACTTTTCCGACGATTGCATTTTCGCTGTCGTGTTCCCTGATGAGTGTAGCGAAAATCTTTGTTTTTTTGCCGTTTACATTAGTAACGGCTATCGGCCATGCGTTGAGTCCCCGTACCTGATTATGAATCTTTTGTGCTGTATCTGACCAGTTTATCGGGCATAAATCCTTTGTCAGCATAGGGGCATAGCAGGAAAGGGTATCGTCCTGCTTTTTAGGAGTGACCGTGCCGTGCTCAACAGCTTTCAGCGTTTTAACGATTAAATCCGCTCCGATTACCGACAATCTGTCATGCAACTGGCTTGCCGTTTCATTTTCTCCAATGGCGGTTTCTGCTTTCATCAGCATATCGCCTGTGTCCAGTCCTTCTGACATCTGCATGGTAGTAACGCCTGTAACTTTTTCCCCGTTGAGTACCGCCCATTGAATTGGTCCCGCTCCACGATATTTCGGCAACAGTGACGCATGAACATTGATACAACCATATCGGGGCAATGCAAGAATTTCTTTAGGCAAAATTTTCCCGTATGCGACCACGACAATAATGTCAGGATTCAGTTGTTGCAGAATTTCCAGTGCTGTACCGTCTTTCATGGAATTCGGCTGATATACGGCAATATAATGTTGTAATGCACATTCTTTTACAGGTGGTGGTGTAAGTGTATATTTTCGTCCTTTTGGTTTGTCAGGTTGTGTGAATACCCCTGTAATATTGTATCCGTTCTTTATTAGATTTTCCAAAGGACTTACCGCAAAATCAGGTGTACCCATATAGACTATATTCATAACAAC
>CACYBZ010000125.1 GCA_902772795.1 uncultured Ruminococcus sp.
CGGATTATTGCCTAAAATAGAACAGTTCGGTATCAAACTGTAAAAAACAAGCACTCTGACGGATTTGTCAGAGTGCTTTGTTCATTCTACCATGGACGTATGTTTTTCCCGAAGATACGTAGACTCCAGGTCTGAGAGATGCAGTTTGACGGCAAGGGGATACTTTTCATAAGCCTGACTCATGGTATAGCCTGTAGTTTCCTCGAAACCGCCCATATGCCAGCGGATTGCCATTGCTTCATCGATTTTCAGACGCATGAACCGCTCAATAAGAAAAACCGACTTTTCGCCGTGGCCATAGGGAAAAGCATCTTCTATGGCATAGTAAGGCACTTTTTCCCATTTGCCTGTTTCCTCGTTCTTGACATTCCGTGTGGAAGTCTTGTAGAAATTGGCTTTGCACAAATCGTGAAGTAAAGCGGTAATGGCGAAACTTTCGATATTGTCGGTTTCTTCGTCATAGTGTTTTTCCATCATGACATTGAACACACTGATACTGTGCATCACCAGTCCCTGATGACAGGCACAATGATATTTTGTGCTGGCAGGTGCAGTGAAAAAGTCCGTCTTGTTTATCCAGTCAAGCAGACGGTCTTTTCCGGGACGGCTGACATACTGATTAAAGAGTTCCAGAAATTCCGCTTTATAGTCGTGGTTGTCGGGATTGTTTTCGATAGTACTCAAGGTAAATATAGCCTCCTTTCCTTGCAGAACTGATATGGTTTAACGGGATTACATCAAAGACTCATCATAGACAGCCCGCATACCGCCGATGAATTTCGGACGTGTTCTGGCACAGATGATTCTTGCCTGCCCGATGGTGCGTTGTCTGAGGGGAACGGGAACAGCGGTTTCTTTAAGGTGCATACCGATTAACACACCGCCGATGTCTATACCGATATCGGCTTTGATTTTTTCAACGACAACAGGGTCATTCAGATTTTTGTAGGTAGCGGTGGCAAAAGAACCGCCTGCCTTGGGCTGAGGGACGACATTGACAATTTCCAGTCCCTTTTTCTCTGCGAGTTCCCGTTCAATAACGATGGCACGGTTAAGATGTTCGCAACACTGGGAGGCTATGTAGATATGTTTTTCGCAAAGAATCCTGTAGATGACGGCAAAAACAGCCTGAGCCAGTTCGGGAGTGGAATTTGTTCCCGGATTGTTGCCTGTGATTTCGCTGGTGGAACAGCCGATGACACAGACCGCTCCGTCTTTGCATTTGGCTACGCTAAGCAGTTCGTTGACAACCGTTTCTGTTTCCTGAAGAATTGTTTCCAACATGAATATCATTCCGTTTCAAAAAAATATATTTTCACTTTCTATTATAATGTTTTTTGCAGAAAAAGCAACAGTATACAACATATATTCCGATAGGGAAATTATTTTGTGGATTAATTTAAAAATCTGATGTCGAAAAAAAATATTTTCTGATTTTCTTGACTAAAGTGTTACGGTGATTTACAATGTAATTTGTTTGAATTTTGACATCAGACAGATGATTAACGGAGGTGCATAAAACGTTGAGCAACAATCCTGTAATTTCTTTGAAAGATATTGATGTATCGTTTGATGGTGAAGTTATTCTTGATAAACTCAATCTGGACATTGAAAACGAGGAATTCATCACACTGCTTGGGCCGAGTGGTTGCGGAAAAACAACGACTCTGAGAATTATCGGCGGTTTTCTGCAACCCGACAGCGGAGAAGTCTATTTTGACGGCGAAAAAATTAACGACCTTCCGCCGAACAAGCGAAATGTCAATACAGTTTTCCAGAAATATGCGTTGTTTCCCCATCTGAATGTGTATGACAATATTGCCTTCGGGCTGAAACTGAAGAAAAAATCAAAAGCCGAAATTGATGAAGCCGTCATGAAAATGCTGGGGGTAGTCGACCTGAAAGGCTACGAAAAACGCCCCATTACCAAACTTTCCGGCGGACAGCAACAGCGTGTAGCGATTGCGAGGGCATTGGTCTGTGACCCGAAAGTCCTGTTGCTTGACGAACCGCTTGGGGCACTGGATCTGAAACTGCGGAAAGATATGCAGATTGAACTGAAACAGTTACAGCACCAGTTAAAGACCACCTTTGTTTTTGTCACGCACGACCAGGAAGAAGCACTCACCATGTCAGACAGGGTAGTTGTCATGAACAACGGCAAAGTGGAACAGATAGGTACACCTGCCGATATCTATAACGAACCTGCCAACGCTTTTGTTGCCGATTTTATCGGAGAAGCCAACATTCTCAATGGCATTATGAAAGAAGACTGTACCGTCATGATTCAGGGTAAGGAAATTGAGTGTGTCGATAAAGGGTTTACAAGTTATCAGCCTGTTGACGTTGTGATAAGACCTGAAGATGTGGAAATTGTCGATGTCAGTGACGGTATGCTTACGGGAACGGTACAGGACGTAGTATTCAAGGGAGTCCATTACGAAATGGAAGTCATCAGCGATGACTGTCTGTGGCTGATTCACAGCACGACCTGCAAGGAAGTGGGAACAGAAATCGGTATGCGGTTTATTCCCGAAAATATTCATATTATGAACAAGTTGTTCCCGACAGAAGACAATATTTTCACAGCGAAGGTTGTCGGCAGTGACGCAGAAGGAAATACCATGGAAATCGATATAGAGGGAACTACCGTAAAAGTGGAAGGGCACTGTTACGCTGAGGGAGCAACGGTAGAAATCACTTTACCGCCGTCAGGAATATATGTTCCGGGTGATGGCAACGGACAGCTTGAAGCCTATATCGAATCTGTTATCTATAAAGGAAAATACAATGAAATCATTCTGGAAACGGAAAGTCACCGCTGGCTGATGACAGGTCTGCAAGATGAACAGGTTGCCACAACAATTCCTGTTTGTTTCCGTTTTGAGCATGCTCATTTTTCGGAATACTGTTCCGATGACTGCGGGGGTGACAGTCCATGAAATCCAAATCCCCTGCCGTACCATACTTAATATGGATGTTGCTGTTTACCATTATTCCGCTTGTCATGGTGGTTTACTATGCGTTTACAGACAGAAGCGGTAATTTTACGGTAAAGACATTTCAGGACAGCCTGTTCTATACGGACGTATTTGTCAGGTCGTTGTGGATAGCACTCATTTCCACGGTGTTGTGTCTGGTGATTGCCTATCCGTTAAGTTATCTTATGTCACGTTCGTCAAAGCGGGGACAAAGTATTCTGACCATGCTTATCATGTTGCCGATGTGGATGAACTTTATTCTGCGGATTTACGCATGGGTACTGCTGTTACAGAATGACGGTCTGATTGACTTGGCGGTGAAATTCTTAGGGCTTGATGTTCCGTTGCTGGGCAATGCCAATGCGGTTGTACTGGGCATGGTATATAACTATCTGCCGTTTATGATACTGCCGATTTACTCTGTCATGCTGAAAATAGACAACAGTCTGATTGAAGCCTCGAAAGATTTGGGGGCGAACAGGTTCAATGTATTCCGAAAGGTTGTTTTTCCGCTGAGTATTCCGGGAATCATCAGCGGATTCACCATGGTATTTGTTCCGACAGCCAGTACTTTTCTTGTGGCACAATACCTCGGCGGTACGGGTGACAAGATGATTGGTGACGTGATTGAAAATATTTTCCAGAGAGATAAGAATGTGGGTTCGGCAATATCGCTTGCCCTGATGGTGATTATTCTCATACTTATCGTTGTCATGAACAAGTTCGGTGACGAGGAGGTTGTTGCATGAAAAAAAAGATGTCGGTTACCTCCATTGTTTATATTATTCTCGTGTTGATATTTCTGTATCTGCCCATATTTGTGCTGATACTGTATTCGTTCAATGACGGGAAAACCTCAGTATGGAAAGGCTTTACCCTGCGATGGTATCGTGAACTGTTCAACAGTGTCCCCATTATGACATCGCTGAAGAATACAGTTATTATTGCTGTACTTGCGTCAGTGATTTCCACAATACTCGGTACATTGGCATCGGTGGGTATATTCAACATGAAAAAACCGTGGAAAGGGATTGTAACCAATGTGTCCAATATTCCTATTATCAACCCTGAAATTGTAACAGGCGTGTCGTTCATGTTGTTGTTTGTCTTTGTGGGAAATATCTTTCATTTTGAGATGGGATTTGCCACAGTGCTTATTGCCCATATCAGTTTCTGTACGCCCTATGTTGTCCTGAATGTCATGCCGAAACTCCGACAGATGGATTACAGTATTTATGAAGCGGCATTGGATTTGGGCTGTAATGAAAGACAGGCTTTTTTCAAGACAGTCATTCCCGAAATTATGCCCGGTGTGATTTCAGGACTGCTGATGTCCTTTACCTATTCGCTTGATGACTTTGTCATTACTTATTTCACAAGAGGGGCAAAGTTTCAGACGCTTCCCATCGAGATTTATACTATGTTGAAACGTCGGATTTCCCCGACTATCAATGCTTTGTCCACGTTGCTTTTCGTGATTACGATAACGATTCTGATTATTGTCAATATCCGTGAAGTAAAGATAGAAAAATCACGCAGTTGATGCAGATAACGGAAAGGAGTTTGTCAACTTGAAGAAACTTATCAGTATTTTTATGAGTGTGTTGCTTGCAGGAACAAGTATGTTTACCCTGTCAGGCTGTGACGGTGCAGAAAAAAGACAGGAACTCAATGTCTTTAACTGGGGCGAATACATTTCCAACGGTGAGGACGGTACGATTGATACCATTCGGGAGTTTGAGAAGAAATATAATGTAACGGTCAACTACACCAACTATGAATCCAATGAAGAAATGTACAATCTGATTAAGGAAAGCAATTCGAGTTATGATGTCATTGTGCCGTCGGATTATATGATAAGCAAGCTCATTAAAGAGGATATGCTGGAGAAAATCAACTTTGCCAATGTGCCCAACTTTGAGAACATTATGGAGAAGTACAGAAAAACGGATTTTGACCCGACAGGGGAATATTCTGTACCGTATGACTGGGGCGTTGTAGCTCTTGTCTACAACAAGAAGATGGTAAAAGAAAAGCCGAAGAGTTTCAGTATACTCTGGGACAAACAGTACAGCGGAAATATTCTGATGTTCAATAATTCCCGTGACGCTATGGCAATCGCTATGCGTCTGAAAGGAATCAATCCGACAGAAATCACGAAGAAAGATATTGATGTTGCGTCAGCCTATCTGAAAGAACAGAAACCGTTGCTGAAGAAATATGTCATGGATCAGGTATTTACGGAGATGGAAGGCAACCAGTCAGCAATGGCTCCTTATTATGCGGGAGATATTGCGGTCATGATGTCCAATAACGAAAATCTGGATTATGTATTGCCCGAAGAGGGTTCCAACTGGTTTATGGATTCCATGTGTATTCCGAAGACGACGCAGAACAAGGAACTTGCGGAAAAGTTTATCAATTTTATGCTTGACCCTGAAATCGGTAAGGCGAATATAGAATATCTTGGCTATTCCACGCCGAATCAGAAGGTTTATGACAGTCTTGATGAAGATATCAAGAACAATGAACTGAATTATCCTACCGAAGAATATCTTAAAAAGTGTTATACATTTTCTGATTTACCACAAGATGTGTATGACTATATGCAGGAAGAATTTTTAAAAGTGCAGGCATAACGGTCTGTCTGAAAAGTTGAAAAAATGAGGTTTTGGTATTGTGCCAAAGCCTCATTTTTTAGTTTAAGGGCGTTGCCCTTAAAAATCCCATCAGGGGCTTTGCCCCTGAACCCCACAAGCCTTTAAAAAGGCTTGACCTAAATTTTGTGTTTTGTCGGTGAAATAACGGTGGTGAAAAAAATTTTTCAGAGAATGTGTAATATTTTGTGGGGGGTGAATTGTTTATTTGATGAAAGGGATTGTACAGGAAAAAAATAGTCGAGGAGGATTTACCTATGGATTCTACCGAATATCATCGTGTGGTGGACAGATATCTTGATGATGTCTATCGGACAGTGCTGAGCTGTTGTAAAAATAAAGAGAATGCAGAAGATGCCGTACAGAATGCTTTTCTGAAACTACTCAAAGCCAAAGACACGGAATTTACCGATATGGAACATATCAAGCGTTGGCTGATACGGGTAGCGTTGAATGAATGTAAGAATGTATGGAAATCGTTCTGGAACAGAAACAAGATATCTTTTGACGATCTGGATACAGACCCGTCCTACCGTGACGAAACGCATGAGGAATTAATGAATGTGCTGGATAAACTTCCGCAGAATTATCGTGCAGTTATTCATCTTTATTACTATGAGGGTTACAGCGTCAAAGAAATTTCGGAGATAGTGGGGATATCAGAATCCAATGTACAAGTCAGACTGAAGCGGGCAAGAGATAAAATGAAAGTATTGCTTGAGGAGGAGTAATTATGGATAATCAGGACAGAAAAATCAGAAGACTGTATACAGAGCTTTACAGTAACACACACGCAAGTGAAGAATTCAGAAGCAGAGTAAGAACCATGACGGAACGAAAAAAGTCAAAAATGTCGTTTAAAGTTATCGGTGTATTGGTGGCGACAGCTGTTTTATTAGTTGCAGGCAGTATGGTAGTTTCTGCATCGAGAGGGGTTTACAGTACAGTTATTCTGAACGGCGAGGAAAAGAAGATAAGATTTGGTGATTTCGGCAACAATGTGCGTGTATGGGGATACGAAGATGGCGATACGATGTACAGCATTTATGTTTTCGGAGATTTTGATATGGAAAAGGAAACGCTTCATATTGTAGATAAGGGAGAATATTTTCTTGCGTCCACCATTGATGAACCGACACTGAATCTCTATACGGATATTGACAAGTCATCAAATGCGAAGATTAAGGAAATTGACGGGCAGAAAGTACTGAGCGTGACAGATGATGCAGGTACACAGAATATCATGCTTTCCTTTGACGAAGAAGACGGCGTTGCAGACGGTAAAATCACACATAATGAAAATTGCGTGGAAACCTTTGCCATTCTTCCTAACGGGTCGGTGGTCAATACGATGAAAGAAAAAATTACATTGGTTAACAAAGTCGTCAACAGAGTCAGCGGAGGTATTTTCCGTGGAACAAATGAATATGAAGAAATAAACTGGGAGAAATTCTGGAGCAGTTTTGATGACGGTAATTTGTGGGATAATTTTTCTGCGAAAGACTAAGTACGGACAATCATATAAAATATCAATAATGGGGTTTTGGCATTTTGCCGAAACCTCATTTGTTGGGTTTTGGGGAAGTTTGGGAAAATATGTTTTTTTCTGTGCACGGAGGCTTGACAAAAAAGAGGAAAATAGGTATAATACATTCAAGTCAATTGAATAACTGTCTTATCAAGAGTGACGGAGGGAACAGACCCTTTGAAGTCCGGCAACCTGCCTGTGGGTAAGGTGCTAAATTCTGCGGTGCAACCGAAAGATGAGTAAATTTGTGAAACCTTTCGGATAAATCCGAAAAGGTTATTTTTTTTGTGCTGAAAAATCATAGCGTGAGAAAGGAAAAGGAATGTATGATTAAGCATTTTTTTACATCGGAATCTGTAACGGAAGGACACCCCGATAAAATCTGTGACGGCATTTCTGATGCCATACTTGATGCGATACTGGAACAGGATAAGAATGCTCATGTTGCCTGCGAAACAACGGTAACAACGGGTATGGTACATATTATGGGTGAGATTTCCACTACGGCAAATGTTGATGCAACGGCAATCGCCAGAGAAGTAATTAACGATATCGGTTACAACAAAGGGGAATACGGTTTTGACGGAAACAACTGTGCGGTATTGATTTCGTTGGATAAGCAGTCACCTGATATTGCTATGGGAGTCAACGAAAGTTATGAGCACAGGGACGGCGAAGATGATTTTCACAATCGGATTGGTGCAGGCGACCAGGGAATGATGTTCGGTTATGCGTGCGATGAAACACCTGAACTTATGCCGGCAACGATTTCCTATGCTCATAAGCTTTCCCGACAGCTTACTGCCGTCAGAAAGCAGGGAATACTGCCTTATCTCAGACCTGACGGAAAAACGCAGGTAACGATTGAATATCATGATGATGAAGTTGCCAGAATAGATACGGTTGTCGTTTCCACTCAGCATGACGAAGATGTCACACTGGAACAAATCAGGGAAGATATCAAGAAATATGTGATATTCCCTGTTATTCCGAAAGAACTGCTTGATGAAAATACGAAGTTCTTTATCAATCCGACGGGAAGATTTGTTATCGGTGGGCCTGTCGGTGACAGCGGACTGACAGGAAGAAAAATTATTGTTGACACATACGGCGGATATTCCCGACATGGTGGCGGTGCGTTCAGCGGAAAAGACCCGACAAAAGTAGACAGAAGTGGGGCATATGCGTCAAGATATGTGGCAAAGAACATTGTCGGTGCAGGAGTTGCCAGAAAATGCGAAGTGCAGATTGCCTATGCGATTGGTGTAGCGAAACCCGTATCTGTTTTCGTTGATGCTTTCGGAACGTCAGAGTATACCAACGAAGAACTGGCTGAAGCGGTCAGCAAGGTATTTGATTTAAGACCTTCAGCGATTATTGAAACGCTTAATCTGCGTGAAACCAAATACAGACCTGTTTCCGCTTACGGACATATGGGCAGAGAAGACCTCAATGTCGCATGGGAAAAACTGGACAAGATGGAAGAAATAAAATCCGCCCTGAAAAAATAATCCGATGAAAAGACGAAGCCGTAACGATATGCACACAAAACGTGTATATCGTTACGGTATTTAGTTTAAGGGCGTTGCTCTTAAAAATCCCATCAGGTGCTTTGCCCCTGAACCCCACAAGCCTTTAAAAAGGCTTGACCGAAACTTTATAGGATTGATGTTCTGTCAAACGAACATTTCACGGAATGTATTATATTCACCGCCATAAGTACAGAATTTTTCTGCTTCTTTCTGTGTGGTGAATACTTTGTATACAGTGGCAGGAGTATCCGCTTTGAATATTTTGTTGCTGGTTGCCCGTATTCCGCTTACCCCGACCACAACATAAGTCTGTCCGATATCGCTTTCCCCTTTTTTCATTGGTGCAGGATAAGAACTTTCCATATCCTGTGTACACGTGATATTATTTTCGAGGTCAAAAATGATGAAGTAAGTATTTTTAGCTTTATCCGTCTTGTGAACGGAATAGAGCATTACAATATCATGATAGTTGTAGTGATAATCAAATGCTCCGCTTTTACTCCAGCCTGTTCTGTCCAGTCGGGAACAGTATTCCATGGGAAAGTCAAGAATATGTGTTTTGATATAGTCATCGGCATATTTCCATATGGACTTATTGATATCGTCTTTTTCATAATCTTCCAGTTTTTCAGGGTAGAAATCCACTCCTGTAACGATATATTCTTTCTGATAACGTAAAACTTGGATATCGTTCTGTCTGATTTTCAGAGCCGTCACGACAGCAACCTGTCCGTTGGAAAGATGACCGTCGTTGTGACAAGAAAAACGGAAATTTTCTTTGACGATGTCACGGCATTCTGACAAATCAGTTTGCATATAGCCCTTATCGGGACTGCCGACAAAGGATATATGGATATTTTCAAAAGGGTCTGTGGTGGAAAGTGTTGCTTTACGGGGTGCTGACATACAGGAAGTAAGCAGTATCACCGCAAGAATAACCGAAAGCAGGGCAAATTTTTTCAAGAAATACCTCCGATACATTACCCGAAAATTTCTTTGCTGATATCCGCAATTTCACAGAACGAGTGAAGAACATAGTCAGGACTGTCGGCTGTGCCGAAGCCGTATTCTGCGTAGACAAACGGAATCTGTGCATAATGTGTGGCGTTACAGTCGCCCTGTGTATCGCCGACATAGCAGGCATTATCGAGATGGTTTCTCTGCATAATCAGGCGGATATTGTCGCCCTTGGGAAGATTGGTTTTACCGTGACATTCTGTATCTTCAAAGAAACTTTCCAGTTGATGAGCCGTCAGAAAAGCATGGATATAATCTTCTCCGCAGTTGCTGACGAGATAGAGATGGATATTCTGTTTCTGAAGTCGGTGGAGTGTTTCCTTGAGAGAGGGATAAAGTTTTCCGCCGAATCGGGCAAGATAAGCACATTCACGGTCATTGCAGACTTTCATGAGATACATACCTTTTTCTGCGGGCAGGTCAGGAAAGAATACCTGAGCAATTTCCTCAGCGGTCTTGCCCATCTGCGATTTCAGCATTTCTTCGGTGAGTACAAAATCCGTCTCAGGATAATTCTTGATTTCATCGTTGAATGCTTTTACTACCATATAGGCACTGTCCCAAAGTGTGCCGTCCAGGTCAAAAATAATGCCGTTTTTCATGGAATACAACCCCCGTCTGAACATTTTTTCTACCTGAGTGGTTGGAATGATTTTCTCATAACTATGACAATCAAAAGTTTTTGTCAAACTTTTTTCAAAAAGTTTGGCAGGATTGTCAAGGGTGCAACCCTTGACACAGGATTTTTAAGGGCGGTAGC
>CACYBZ010000126.1 GCA_902772795.1 uncultured Ruminococcus sp.
CCTGCCAAGGGGCGTTGCCCCTTGACCCCACCCACTTTTGAAAAAGTGGGTCAAAACTTTTTAAGGCTCACTTCGTTCGGATTGTTTTACCAAGGTTGTCCGAAATCTGCGACAGCAGATTTCGCCTTAAAAGTTTCGGTCAAGCCTTTTTAAAGGCTTGCGGGGTTCAGGGGCGGAGTCCCTGACAGGGGTTCGGGGACAGCGTCCCCGACAGATGATAAAATCACAAAAAAAGAGATACGGTTACAACAGACATGATAATTCCTGTAAGGTCAGCCAGTAATGCACAGATGACAGTCCTGCCGACTTTGGTAATATTCACACTGCCGAAATACATGGCAATTACATAGAATGTCGTTTCTGTAGACCCCATCATAACGCTGGCTACTTTTCCGACGAACTCGTCAGGAGAATAATTTTCAAGAAGATTGTCCAGTACTGCCAATGCACCGCTACCGCTGACGGGACGTATCAGAGCCAACGGCAACACCTGTACAGGAAATCCGCATTTTTCACATAAGGGATTTAAGATGTGTTCAATAAACGTCAGAAAACCGCTTTGTTGCAGGAGTGTCACCATGAGTACAAGACCAACAACAGACGGTATAACGGTAAGCATGGTTTTCAGTCCGTCAAGAGCACCATCGGTAAAGAGTCTGAAGACATCTTTTTTTCTCAGCAGAGCGGTCAGAAGAATTGCCGAAATCATCACGGCAACCGAAACGGAAGCAACATAATTCATCGCTGACACCTCAGGTTTTCCGAAAAAGAATTTTTGCACTCAGAATACCGACCGTCAGAGCAACAAAAGACGAAATCCATACGCAGACAGCAATTTCCATAGGAGCGTTACTGCCGTGAGCAGTGCGGACGGTGGCAATGGTTGTGGGAATGAGCTGAATGGAGGCGGTATTCATCACGACAAAGACGGCTAAATTACGGTCAGCGGTATTTGTGCCGTTGTGCATTGCTGAAACAGCTTTCAGACCTGCGGGTGTGGAGGCGTTTCCGATACCGATAAGATTTGCTGTGATATTGGTGCTGATATAGTTCATCGTTCCGGGGTTGTCTTTGACATCAGGAAAGAGAAATCGCAGAAGCGGAGAGAATAACAGACGCAGATTATCAATAATACCGCATTTTTCAGCGACATTCATCATACCGTTCCAGAGAGCCATGGAAACAGAGAGCATAAGAAGTAATTTAGTCGAAGTTTCGATACTTTGCGTGACGGCATTGGCGACGTTTATCCCGTTGCCGCTGAAAATACCGTAAATTACCGATAGCAGAATCAGACCAACCCAGACAAAATTCATGATAAAAACCCCCTGTTTATTACAATTTCGTTACTAAAATTGACAAATTAACCATTTTTTGGTAATGTTATGACATAATGTAGTCGAAAAAGGGTGAAGGACTATGAAAGACGCATTAAAAGACCGAAACAGGTCAGGACATATTTGCAGTATTGACAGTTTGGGAAGAATTGTGATACCATCGTCCATGAGAAAAAATTATGACATGGAAAAAGGTAAACAAATTGAGCTGATAGGTGTAGAGGGCGGTATATTGTTGCGGAAGTATGAACCTGGGTGTATGTTCTGCGGAAATATCTATGATCTTACGATATTTCAGGGGCGTATTGTCTGCAAGGACTGTATTGAGCGAATGGCGAAAATGTTACGGTAAAGAATTCACTAAAAATGTATTCAGAGATACAGAAGGATATTCATAAAAAAAATCGACCTGCGTTACAACTCAACGAATTGTAAGCAGGTTTGTTTTTTAAAAGCTGTCAGAGGAATTTTTTCAGTTCATCAACGAATTCCTGTTCCAGAGCGACAAGTTTTTCTGCCAGTTTTTTGCTTTCATAATCGGCAAGAGGATATTGATTGATACAGCCGCTTATGGTTTTAATACCCATATTACAGCCGTCCATCATAATTTCGGCGGCTTTTTTGGTGTTGTTGTCGTTCATCATTTTGACTTCGGTGGAAATGAAACTCATAACTTTGGAAACGGGAGAGGGGTCTTTTTCGTCATAGCCGTAGTTGTTGAGCAGTTGATGACATTCATCACCGATTTTGATATGGCGTTGGTTAAAATCACTGATAAGCGTTTTCAGATTCTGGTCATGAAGCAGTCCCATGACCTGTTCCATACTGTCGGTAGCGTTTTTACAGCCTGAGTTACACTCTTTCAGAAGGCTTATTGTATCATTGTTCATCAGAAAATCACTCCTTTATGTATCATTATTTCCTGAAATGATAATTTTATTCACAGATATTTCAAATTGCGGACAAATGTATTATAATATTCAGTTGTTGTCCAAAATAGATGTACGGAGGGAGTTGCATACAGATGAGTGAAAATTGTCATGCAGGACATAGGGACAGACTGAAAAAGAAGTTTTTGAAAAATGGTGCGGAAGTCATGGAAAAACATGAAATTCTGGAACTGATGTTGTTTTATTCCATTCCCCGACGTGATACCAATCCCATAGCACACGAATTGCTGAATAAGTTCGGGTCTATTTCGTCACTCATTGATGCACCGACGGAAATTCTAAGACAAGAGGGAATCAGCGAAAATACCATTGTCTATCTGAAAATGATACCTGAATTGTGTCGTCTGTATATGGGAGAACGGGCAGAGAAAAGTGCTGAACTGTTTGACCTTGCGTCAGCGGTAAAGATTATCAGTGCAAAATTCATCGGCAGAACAGAAGAAGCCGTCGTGTTAATGTTATTGAACAGTGCAAGAGTAAGACTTTTTTGTGAGATTGTCAGTTATGGTACAGTCAGTTCCTGCGAAATGTATTCCCGAAAAATGATGGAGCTGGCTATTTCCAACAAAGCAACTTATGCAGTGGTTGCCCATAATCACCCAAGCGGTTCACTTATGCCGTCCAAAGATGACATTGTAGCAACCAACAAACTCATCAAGTCCTTTGCGATGGTGGGGGTACAGCTGGAAGACCATCTGATTATTTCGGACAAAGGTTATTTTTCTTTGAAAGAGTCAGGATTTTTAGGTTCTTTTTGAACATTTTATATTCGGGAGGGGTTATTATGGATTTTAAATTACACGCCGAATATCAGCCGACAGGCGACCAGCCTGAAGCGATTGAAAAAATCTGTCGTTCTCTGGAAGACGGCAACAAAGAACAGACATTACTGGGTGTTACGGGGTCGGGCAAGACATTCACAATGGCGAACATCATTGCCAGAGAAAATCGTCCTACACTGATACTTGCCCATAACAAGACATTGGCAAGTCAGTTATGCAGTGAGTTCAAAGCTTTTTTCCCCGAAAATGCTGTGGAATATTTTGTATCCTACTATGATTACTATCAGCCTGAAGCATATGTTGCTCAGACAGATACCTATATTGAAAAAGACAGTTCGATTAATGACGAAATCGACAAGTTAAGACACAGTGCGACACTGGCATTATCCGAAAGACGTGATGTAATTATTGTTGCCAGTGTATCCTGTATCTACACGCTGGGAAATCCCATTGATTACCGCAACATGGTAATATCACTCCGACCAGGTATGGAGAAATCAAGAGATGACCTTCTGAAAAAGCTTGTAGAACTGCAATACGAAAGAAATGACATGAATTTTACCCGAAACAAATTCAGGGTAAGGGGAGATACTGTTGAGATATTCCCGGCTTACAGTGAAAGCACAGCGATAAGAGTGGAATTTTTCGGTGATGAAATTGACCGTATTACCGAACTGAATGCTCTGACAGGTGAAATTATTTGTGAACTGAAACACGTTGCTGTCTATCCTGCCTCACATTATATTGTTCCTTTTGAAAAAATTGAGAAAGCTGTTAAAGAACTGGAAGAAGAACTCACTGTCAGACTGGCATATTTCCGCAAGAAAGGAAAACTGCTGGAAGCACAGCGTATTGAAGAACGTACCCGACATGACATTGAAATGTTACAGGAAATCGGTTTCTGTAGCGGAATAGAAAATTATTCCCGAGTGCTTGCAGGCAGAGAAGCGGGAGCTGTTCCTTATACGTTGCTGGATTATTTTCCCGAAGATTTTCTCCTGTTCGTGGACGAGTCCCATGTTACTTTACCGCAGGTGAAAGGAATGTATGCAGGCGACAGGGCAAGAAAGGAAAATCTTATCCAATATGGGTTCAGACTCCCGTCAGCACTGGATAACCGACCGTTGAACTTTGATGAATTCTATGCCAAAATCCGTCAGGTAGTATTTGTCAGTGCCACTCCTGGAGATTTTGAACGGGAGCATTCAGCGGTCATTGCCGAACAGGTCATCAGACCGACAGGATTGTTAGACCCTGAAATCTTTGTAAGACCCACCGAAGGGCAGATTGATGACCTTGTGTCAGAAATCAACAAAAGAGTACAGCAGAAAGAAAGAGTACTGATAACCACCCTCACCAAAAAAATGGCAGAAGATTTGACAGATTATCTGGAAAATACAGGTATCAAGGTACGTTATATGCACCATGACGTTGACACTGTGGAAAGAATGAAAATCATCAGGGAATTGCGTCTGGGAGAATTTGATGTACTGGCAGGGATAAATCTGCTCAGGGAGGGGCTGGACATTCCCGAAGTGTCGTTGGTAGCGATACTTGACGCAGACAAAGCGGGATTTTTACGAAGTGAACGGTCGCTGATACAGACCATAGGACGAACAGCCCGAAACGCCAGGGGGCAGGTCATTATGTATGCGGACGTTGTTACGGAACAGATGGAGAAAGCCATCACCGAAACGGAACGCAGAAGAACCATACAGAACAATTACAATAAAATTCATCATATTACCCCAAAGACCATTGTCAAAAAAGTTTCAGACATTTTGGAGATATCCGTCAACAGCGGAGAAGATACCTATGACGGACAAGGCAAGCGTCTGACGAAAGAGGAAAAGCAGAGATTAATAGAGAAACTCACCAAGGAGATGAAAAACGCAGCAAAGTTACTTGATTTTGAACACGCAGCCTATTTAAGAGATAGAATCAACATATTAAAAGGAAATAAGCAGGGTGAATGAAAATGGCGAAAAAGAAAACGACAGCTCAGGAATACGGTAACGACAGTATTACCATTCTCAAAGGAGCAGACAGGGTGCGGAAAAGACCGGCCGTTATTTTCGGGTCAGACAGTATAGAAGGGTGTCAGCATTCCATCTTTGAAATTCTGTCGAATTCCATAGACGAAGCAAGAGAGGGTTATGGAAAGGAAATTGTCGTAACCCGTTATGAAGATAATTCCGTAGAAATACAGGATTACGGTCGAGGCATACCCGTAGACTATAATGAGAACGAAAACCGTTATAACTGGGATTTAACATTCTGTGAGTTGTACGCAGGGGGAAAATACAACAATTCCGAGGGAGAAAATTACGAATATTCTTTAGGGCTGAACGGTCTTGGACTTTGTGCGACACAATATGCTTCTGAATATATGGACGCAGAAATCAGACGTGACGGATTTGTCTACCGTCTGCACTTTGAAAAAGGAGAAAACATAGGCGGACTGCAAAAGGACGTTTATAAAAAGAAAGATACAGGTACAAGAATCCGCTGGAAACCCGATATTGATGTTTTCACAGACATCAATGTCACAGCCGATTTTTTCAGGGATATGATAAAGCGACAGGCGATTGTCAACGCAGGAGTGAATTTCATATTCCGTAATCAGAAAGGCAGTAAATTTGAAACGGAAGAATTTCAGTATGTCAACGGTATTACCGACCATGTTTCCGAACTGATAGGCACGCAGGGACTGACGACCGTTCAGAACTGGAGCGGAGAAAAAATGGCTCGTGACCGTGACGACAAGCCTGAATACAAGACCAAAATCAATATTGCCTTTGCGTTTTCCAATCAGGTTTCCCTCACCGAATATTATCACAATTCCAGCTGGCTGGAATATGGCGGAGCACCTGATAAGGCATTACGTAACTCATTTAAATATATCATCAACCAGTATCTGAAAAACAACGGCAAATATAACAAAAACGAAAGTCAGATAAAAGATGAAGACGTTCTGGACTGTCTTGTAGCGGTAGTATCCTCATTTTCCAGTGTGACATCTTATGAAAATCAGACCAAAAAAGCCATTAACAACAAGGGCATACAAGATGTCATGGTAGAATTGTTCCGACATAATCTGGAAGTCTATTTCATCGAAAATCCGCTTGACGCAGAAAAGATAGCCAATCAGGTGCTTATTAATAAGAGAAGCCGTGAGAATGCCGAAAAAACGAGGTCAAATTTAAAGAAGAAACTTACCAGTAATATGGATATGACAAACAGGGTTGCCAAATTTGTGGACTGCCGAAGTAAGGATACATCACGCCGTGAAGTCTTTATTGTCGAGGGAGATTCCGCTCTGGGAGCCTGTAAGCAGGCACGTGACCCCGAGTTTCAGGCGATTATTCCCATAAGAGGAAAAATTCTGAACTGTCTGAAAGCCGATTACAACAAGATATTCAAAAGCGAAATTATTACCGACTTAATGAAAGTACTGGGTTGCGGTGTACAGGTAACATCAAAAGCCAACAAGGATTTGGCAAATTTTGATATCAATCTGTTGCGTTGGAACAAAGTCATTATCTGTACCGATGCCGATGTGGACGGTTTTCAGATAAGAACCTTGTTACTGACCATGATATACCGACTGACCCCCGATTTGATAGAAGCAGGAAAAGTATTTATTGCCGAATCGCCGTTGTACGAGATTACGACAAAGAAAAACGTCTATTTTGCGTACACCGAACAGGAAAAGGAAAAATTCATTGCCAGAATAGGAAAAGAAAAATTCACTATACAGCGTTCCAAAGGACTGGGTGAAAACGAACCCGAAATGATGAACCTCACCACGATGAATCCGTCAACAAGACGGCTGATAAAGGTTATGCCTGACGATGCACAGAGAACAGCAGAAATTTTTGATATTCTTCTGGGCGACAATCTGGCAGGCAGAAAGCAATATATCGTTGAGCATGGTGCAGAATATACTGATGCACTGGATTTAAGTTAAACGGAGGAATGTCGTTATGCAGGAAATGATTGACCTTTACAACAAAAACAGAGAACGTACAGGGAAAGTGATAGCAAAGGGAACAGAAGATACCTGTCAGTTAAAGGGAGAATATCGTTTAATTGTTCACGTCTGTATTTTCAATTCATACGGAGAAATGCTGATTCAGCGAAGACAGCCATTCAAAAGATATTTCGCAGACCAGTGGGATATTACTGTAGGCGGTGCTGTACAGGCAGGCGAAACATCGGCACAGGCAGGCGAACGTGAAGTTTTTGAAGAACTGGGGTTAAAAATTTCGCTCAAAAACAGACACCCGTTGCTCAGCATGAATTTTGCCAAAGGATTTGGTGACGTTTATCTGATTGAAAAAAACGATATTGATATTGACAAACTTACCCTTCAGTACGAAGAAGTCAAATCCGTCAGATGGGCAACCAGAGAAAAAATATTTTCCATGATAGATAACGGAAAATTCATTCCCTATAATAAAGGATTTATCGAAATGCTGTTTTTCAAAAGAAACCATTCCGATAATTTTATAGATTCCAGAAAATTTCACTTTAACAAAAATCTTATCCCCATAAAATTTTATGACAGTCTGACAGATGAGCAACTCAGCGACGAAGATACCGTAAAATACGCTGTCATTATTGCCCGTTACCGAGAACACTTTATTTTCTGTAAGCACATTGACCGAAACACTTATGAACTCCCCGGAGGACACAGAGAACACGGCGAAACCATCACACAGGCAGCCGAAAGAGAATTGCGTGAAGAAACGGGAGCGACCGATTTTGTCATGTCACCGATATGCGGTTATAAGGTCGAAGATTATGGCATACTGTATTTTGCGGAAGTATTCGAGCTTGGGGAAGAACTTTCCCATGAAATCCAGCGGATAAAATTGTTCAAGAAAATTCCGAACAGACTGACGTATCCCTATATCCACCCTTTTTTATTGATGGAAGCGAAAAAAAGACATTTCATTGCCCTATAAATACCCATCTCCCAAATCTGCGACAGCAGATTTTCCCTGAAGTTTCGGTCAAGCCTTTTCAAAGGCTTGCGGGGTTCAGGGGCAGAGCCCCTGATGGGGGTGCGGGGGCGAAGCCCCTGCATTGCAATAACAAGTGAAAGACGGTGTAACCATTATGCCACCCAGAAAGACCAACAAACCTAAAAGAACTTCTTTGCCCGCCGTAAAGGGAATTATTGACGGTGCAGGAGAGGTTGTTCAACAGAAAATTGCCACTACCATAGAAGAAAACTATATGCCCTATGCCATGAGCGTTATCCTGAGCCGTGCCATTCCCGAAATAGACGGTTTCAAGCCCAGTCACCGGAAACTGCTTTATACCATGTACAAAATGGGACTGCTGTCAGGGGCAAGAACAAAATCTGCCAACATTGTCGGACAGACCATGCGGTTGAATCCTCATGGTGACAGTGCCATTTACGACACCATGGTAAGATTAAGCCGTGGATATGAAGCACTTCTGCACCCCTATATCGACTCCAAAGGAAATTTCGGAAAATTTTACAGTCGGGATATGGCATGGGCAGCCTCAAGATACACCGAGGCAAAGCTTGACGGTATTTGTAACGAACTTTTCCGAGATATCGACAAGGATACCATCGACTTTGTTGACAACTATGACAATACCATGAAAGAACCTACATTGTTACCTGCAACCTATCCTTCCGTATTGGTCAATGCCAATACGGGAATTGCTGTGGGTATGGCAAGTTCCATATGTTCTTTCAATCTGCAGGAAATATGCGATACCACTATCGCCCTCATCAAAGACAGCAGACACAATATTTCCGATACTCTGCCTGCCCC
>CACYBZ010000127.1 GCA_902772795.1 uncultured Ruminococcus sp.
CACAATTTTTAAAGGGATTTTTGATACAAGCACACAGGCAACCATATCCGTAGAAAGTTTTCTGTTATGTATGACAGTGTCCTTACTGATAGGCATCTTTCTTGCTTTCGCCTACACCGTCAAGAACAAGTATACCAAGAGCTTTCTCATGACGCTGGCAGTATTACCTACCGTTGTATGTGTCGTTATCATGATGGTCAATGGCAATGTCGGAACAGGTGTAGCAGTCGCAGGAGCATTCAGTCTGGTACGATTCCGTTCTGCACCGGGAAATGCCAAGGAAATCGCCACTATTTTTCTGGCAATGGGTGCAGGGTTAATGACAGGTATGGGTTATCTCGGATACGCTGTATTGTTCTCTCTGATAATGGGAGCAATAACTGTTGTTTACAATCTTTCCCATTTTGGCGACAGAACAGGACAAAAGATACTGAGAATCACTATTCCTGAAGATCTCGATTACAACGAACTCTTTGACGACCTGATGGAACAGTATACCGAAAATTATGAAGTCATTTCAGTGAAAACAACCAATATGGGCAGTATGTTTAAACTGACATATCATATCACATTAAAAGATATTTCGCAGGAAAAGAAATTCATTGATGATATCCGTTGCAGAAACGGTAATCTGGAAATCAGTGTTTCTAAGCCCGAAATGAACACTAACGAACTTTGATACAAACCACAACAAGCCTTTGAAACATACTCTTTAACTCTTGAACTCAGTTGCAGAAACGGTAATAACAGAGATAAAGCCCAAAAGTAAATATCCTGTTTCAAAGGCTTGCTTTTCCCATAATGACAAGCTGATAACAAGAAAAGAAAATCAGGAGGTAATACCATGAAAAAGCTGACAAAAAAGAATATAACCGCTCTGCTCATTACGCTTTCGCTTGTGATGTCGTTTGCAGGCTGTTCTGTCGGAAACACCTCTTCCGACAATAATACAACAACTCCCACAACCAGTAACAACAGTTCAGATAACAATACATCTGTTAAAGTCACCAACACATCTTCCCAATCCGACAACGATATGTTTACCAGCCGTGACAAAGAAGTTGGTTATGACGAAACAACTGCGATAAAAATCACACTGGCAGACAATAAATCCACTTCCAGTGACAGTTCCGTTACTGTAAACGGCAATACTCTAACCATCACAAAAGAAGGAACTTATGTACTTTCGGGAACACTGACCAACGGACAGATTATTGTCGATACAGATACTTCTGAAAAAGTTCAGCTTGTTCTTAACGGAGTCAATATCAACTGCGAAACAAGTTCAGCGATTTACGTCAAACAGGCTGACAAAGTTTTCATCACTCTTGCTAAAGGCAGCAACAACACACTTTCCAATACAAAAGAGTTCGTAAATAACAACGATGAAGAAATTGATGCTGTTATTTATGCCAAAGATGATATCACATTCAACGGTTCAGGAAAACTCACTGTCAATGCTCAATACGGACACGGTATAGTTTCTAAAGATGACCTTGTTTTCACCAGCGGTACTTACACCATAACCGCACAGAATCATGCTTTGTCAGGTAAAGACAGTGTACGTATTGCCAACGGTACATTTACACTCACAGCAGGTAAAGACGGTATCCACAGTGAAAATACCAAAGATAATGAAAAAGGTTATGTCTATATTGAAAACGGAACATTCAAAATCAAGTCAGACGGTGACGGCATAGATGCTTCCCTGACTTGCAACATTGTCAACGGTAATATTGATATTACTTCAGGCGGTGGCAGTGCCAATGCTACACAAAAGCAGGATAAAGATATGATGTTCGGCAGGAATTTCAATCAGAATACAATGACAACTACCGATACCGACAACAATACCACCAGTGCCAAAGGCATAAAGGCAGACGGTGATATCACAATATCAGGCGGAACATTCAATATCAACGCTTCTGATGACGCTTTACACGCCAACAACAATGTCAATATCACACAAGGCACACTTTCCATAGCAACGGGTGATGACGGCGTACACGCTGACAATAATACAGCAATCAGCGGAGGCAGTATCAATATCAGCAAGAGTTACGAGGGTATTGAAGGGCATACGATTGAAATTTCAGGCGGAGATATCACGTTATACGCTACAGATGACGGTATCAATTCCGCAGGCGGTAACGACCAGAGCGGTTTCGGCGGAAATATGAAACAGGATATGTTTGCCAGTGATGACAATGCGTATATCAAAATTTCAGGCGGTAAAATCGTTGTCAACGCAGACGGCGATGGTCTGGATTCCAACGGTAATCTTTATGTCAGCGGTGGAGAAACTTATGTCAACGGTCCTACCAACAACGGTAACGGTGCACTGGATTACAATGGTGACGCACAGATTACAGGCGGTATTTTCGTTGCTGTGGGAGCAAGCGGAATGGCACAGAATTTCGGCAGTAATTCCACACAAGGTTCGATAATGGTAAATACGTCTTCCGCTGATACCAGCGGTGACGTAACCCTTAAAGACAGCTC
>CACYBZ010000128.1 GCA_902772795.1 uncultured Ruminococcus sp.
CACACTTTTTCGTAATTATAACACAAGGATTTCAATTATTCAATCAATAAGTATCAAAATGAATATATTAAAAATAGTATCAAAAAACGCCCAAAACGTAAAAATTTAGGGCGGTTTATTTAGTATTTAATTATACGGTCATTTTATTATGTAGGGATAACAATTTATGAAAGCTGTTTAATTATTTGCAAACAATATGCCATTATGCAGTCTTTTTCTTCTTTTGAATATAGTCTTTTTGATGAGCCGTGATGTACAGGATTTCTTGCTTTTCCGCACTCAATAAATTTATTTTCCCATTTATTCTTTGTGTCATTATTAAATTTATCGCTTAGCAAGTTCCAGTAGTTTCTTATAATTCTCGTGCAATCCTCAAGGGACATGACGTTAAGTATTGTTTCGGTTTTATTGAATTCTCTGTAAGTGCTTTTTATTTGTTTTTGATATATCTGACTGTTGAAAGTTTTTCCCTCTAAATTGTTCCATACCTTAGTCAATACGTTAATCCAATTTTGATCTTCATTATTTTCCGAAGTTGGCACAGCATTAAAAATCTGGATTTTCTTTTCTTCCAATAAAATTTTTAATTTATCTTCCAGAGTAGAAAAATTATTCAGGATATCATTATTATACGATCTCCTCATAAGATAATTCTTGAAAGCAGGAGAAAAAACAACATATTCCTTACCTGTATCTATTAGGTAGTTCAAACTTATAAACAAATCTATATCATCTTGAGTAGCAAGAAAAGATGGACCAATGATAACACTTGCCAATTTCTCTGCAGATGTCACTCCATCCCTGTCTTTATCGTTTTCCAAGCATTTTAATATTGCATCATGGAACCCGTTTTTTATTGATATTATGGAAGGAGAACGAAGTATTTGTTCAATGCATACATCTTTGCCCTGAATTTTCAGGGCTGCGATTTCATGACCGATACATGACCACAAATACGGTGAGGAGCCTGAAACATATCTTATTTTTTCCAGATCATCTTCCGTCAGTTCATATTCATAAAGTTCTTTGACAATGCGACAGTATTCATTGATATCGGCATCATTGAATCCCTCGATCGAAAATGGATACATAACTCCTTTAAAAGAAGAATTATTGGGATTTTCGTGTTCAATCATACTGAGTTCCTGTTTGGAGGCAGTCACTAAACAAGTGGAGAATTTTCCTACACTTGTCAGTTGTCTGAATATTTCAAAATGTCCCTTGCTTCTGAAGACATTTTTTGCAGAATCAAATTCGTCTACCAATAAGAGCACTTTGAAACCAAGAGGTTTTAAACATTCAAAAGTATCCAAGAAATTACTTCCACACATATCATCTTTAAAATATTCAACTGCTTCATTAAAATCCAAAAGGTCGGCATCATATTTTTTCAGTTTTTTTTCCAGTTTCTGTATTATTCGTTTTAAAAAAAGCTCATAGTCATTTTCATTGTTGTTATCAAAATTTGCAAGATCTTCCTGTATCACTATTACATCGGAAAGTATACTTTTTTCTATTTCAGATGCTATTTTGTTAAGTAATGAAGTTTTTCCCATACGATAGAGTCCGTAAACATAAATCCCGCCTGTTCCGTTTATTTTGGCTACAACTTTTTGTTTCAGACTATTACTGTATTCCTGATATCCTATCATGCTTATGCCGGAAACTTCACCGCCTGTTATAAAAATATTGCTCTCAAACATTTCAATGATTACCCTCCTTTATCAAATAATATCTCAGGAGATCTACCCATATCCTGCAAAATTCTCCCTCCTGCAAGAGAACTTTTCTTTCTATAAACTGGTCTATCAGCTTCTTTTGATATTCATTGTCTTTTTGAGACAACATTTCTGTACAATTGATTTCAGATATTTTGATCTTATGATTAAGATTACAATTTTTAGCTATGAAAGAGAGTATTGTTTTATTGTCATTATATACATTCTCAGAATTTTCGAAAACAGATGGATCGTTTAGCTGAGGATCAAAAATAAGATCGTTACTGCTTCCGCTGACATCTTTATTGACTTCTGTATTAAAAAACCAATTTTTCAAAAAGCTATCCACTGTAGTTTTTGTAACTTTCGAAGCACCTTTGTTATTCATATATCTAATCAGCTGATGGCATACAACATTAATCAAATAAGCACTTCCTGCTGTAAGTTCATAGATCATGTCCAAAGCGTCAGGATCAAATCTGGTTTTTCCGTTGGACTGCATGGGTTCGTCTATTAGTTTTTTGGCATCTTCCTCACTCAAATAGCTCACCGGCATTGGTTTCATACATCCAAAATCATTTTTATAGTCTTTCTTGAAATTAACCATGCTGTCCTGTCCGATAACGATAGCACTCACATTGTGATTTTGGAGCAGTGCTTTCCAGAAATGAGGAAAAGTATCTCGGCATATTCCTTTTTTTATGCTTTCGTAGATGTATGTGAATTCATCTGCAAGTATCATGACAGTATTATTCGGTAACATATCATCAACAGAATCAAATATATCTTCAAATTCCGATAAATCACATATATCTTTATAGGAATCTGGGAAATCTTTTTTTAAACTTTTTTTGAGTTTTTTGATGATTCTTTTTTTGAACCAAGCTTCATATCCACCATTTTCAATACTTTCGTCAATACCTTCACCAACACTTCCCAGGTCAAGCAAAATATACGCAGGGAAACGCTTAACAATTTCGTTTTTAAGATGTGCTGCAATACTGCTTTTTCCTGCTCTCATTTGCCCGTATATATATATTCCTCTGTGAGAAAGAACTTTTCCGTCACCTTGGTTCAGGCTCTGGAGAATATTATTAATGTCTGTATTTCTTCCGTAAAACATATCATCATTTTCAACAGGGCCGCCTTCTGCCAATTTTTCATACGGATTATCTATCGGTTTAAAAGATTTGATATTCAAAAGATTTATCTGGAAAGTATCTCTGTAATCTTCGGTAACGGATTCCATAGAATCGTTATAGTAACTGAATTTGAATCCAAAATCCACATCGAACAATTCTCTGCTCTTTTCTTCATCTGTAAAGGATATCATAACAGAATATTCTTCTTTTTGGTTACCGTGAACCGTACTGAAAATATGCTCAGGATTGCCGATGATTCTCATATGATTGTTTTTAAAAGTCAGGATTATATTGGAAATATCAGCTTTTTGCACATTTCCGATATTTTCCACATATATGCTGATTGTGGCCTTATAGGTATGCTCATCCTGATAAAATACCGTATTGTTCGGATATACCCGCAACGACGGTCTGGAATTTCTGTACAACTCACAGAGAAGGTTGGATGCATCATTTTTCAGTTCCGTTACAGCATTCAACAGTACTTCATAAGAAAAGTCAGTTGGGGTTTCACTGATGTACTTTTCAAGGTTATTGCATTCTGATATAATCTTTTCGAGCCTGTCTTCACGGTCTTCTATAATCGTAAGTTTATGAAACTCGCTATATCGTTTGAGTATCGTTGATACTTGAGTAAGATATTTTTTATCTGTATCGTTGAGTATTTTGTCGGACTGAGATTGTTCAATTTTTTCTATACATATATTCAGCTTTTGCGGTTCATGGATACGTTGAACAGACTCATTGATATTATCTTTCAGATTTTTTCTGAGACCGTTATATTTATCCTTTGCATCTATCCACATTGCAAAAAACTGATCGGAAGTCGTGTATTCAATCTGATTCGGAAAGAACCGCAAAAGAATTTCCGTAACGTTTTCTCTAAGTTTTTCGTTTTCATAAATGCTGTCAATTATCGCCCTGATAATTCGGTTTACTTTGCTCTTCCTGTATTGTATATACAGTTCAAAGGTATAGAAAGTAAGCTCTTTAACAGCCAAAACAGAAACATTGTATTCCGGTAAATCTGCCAGGCTTTTTGTATTGATCTTATCAATGTACTTTGTCCACTCATTGTCGGACAGGAAAAATGAATACAGCAACATATTCAGTGATCTATAATAAGAATTTGTATCATTGCTTCGGCTGAGATATCTTAAAGAAAGAAAATAGAAATACCTTGAACTGTCCCTGTTCTGAATTGCACTTTTAATATCATTGTCAGCTTTCATGAGTAGACTTTTTCCGAGCAGCTCGTTTAATTTTTTCTTATTGAAATAATCATCGTCTATTTTTACCAATCCATTATCTATCAGCTTGGCAAGAGCTGCATATATATTGCTCTTTTCGGCAAATGATCTTTTTTCAGCATAATCTAACGTTTCCTGAAAGTCTTTCTTTGCCTGTCCGACATCTCCGATATATTTAGTATTGTTTTCAATGTTTTTCAACATACTTCTTCCATACAAAAAATTTTCATAATCAACATTTTCAAGCATCCACTTTACATATGTGGAATCAGAAATACTTTCATTTGACCTTAAACTGAATTCATCATCATCTTCTTCAAGAATATCGTTTTTATGCTGAAAAGATACGTATGTTTCATTTAGTATCTGATTGGCAACAACATCTTCACTGTTTTTTCTCAAAAGATCCACTGCTATATTTTTTGCCTTATCTTTTTCTTCCAAGGTGTAATAGAGAACACACAAATTTCTGTCAACAATTGTTTCCATATTTGAAATTCCTGCTACAGCCGTACTGGTCGTTATGTTGATACGATTTGAAACATAAAATTTTTTCCATTGTTTGTATAATTCTATTGCCTTTTGCAAATCCTTATTTTTTTGATAAAGTAGTGCCAGTCGGTTCATATAGTTCAGTTTGTATTCAACTCTGTGAGTACTTGCGATGATTTGATTCAAGAATTTTTCGGTACTGTCAAAATCACCTATAATATCCAAATATGAAATATACAAGCTGTTATAAGAAAAATCATCAATAAATCGTTTATATTTTTTTAAGGTATTATATGTATTAGATGCGTCATTCAGTTTGATATAACATTGTATCAGCTGTTTGATTCTGTGTGCCTTTGATTTTCCTGCATCTGGTATGATTTCATTCAGTATCTTAATTTCTTCATCATATTGTTTACTTTTTTCCAACAGGTCTATCAAACGATTATTATATTTGCCCTTTTCAAAGATAGATTTATACTTGTTTAATATATCAAATGCATCATTGAGCCTGCTTTCCTCCTGATAAATAGTAATAAGATTGGAAACTGCTGTATTCAATTGTTCTTTCTTTGCATCAAGCTTCAATACGGATGTGAAACATTTTTCGGCATTTTCAAGATTTCTGTTCTGTTTGTAATCGGTTCCGTCCTTTAATAATTTTTCTATTCCATAATTTTTCTCCGGTTTATTTTCTGCAACGAAAAGCGGTGTTTCAATATTATCATTTTTTTCTTTTCTCGGAACAGTATCATCTTTCCATAACGGCAATTCCATATAAACAAAAGGACACTCTATATTATCTATATTTTCTAATATATTGATTTCGTCCCAAAATTTACTATAACTGTCCTGATTTACTTTTGTTCTGTACTCGTTGAATATATCCGTTTCTTTCTGGTTATCTAGCCACGCTTTCAGAACTATTCTGTTCTGGTTATGTTTTTTCCATATAAATTTGACATAGGTTTCTCTTATTGAAAAAACATTTTCTATGTATGCGTTAAATATCGGATCTATAATTGCTTCTTCCCTCATCAGATATGTTTGACCATCGTGATTGATCAGACCACATCTTACTCCAAACCTATCATAATTTCCAAATTCTATCAGAACACCTTCCGAAACTTTTTTCAGCATTGAAACATCTTCATCACATTTGATATGGTCGGCATTTTTCTGTTCGTTTTTTCCTGTTCCAAAAGTAAAAGTAACTTTTGATTTTTTTAGTATGTTATTCCACAAAAGCTTTTGGAGATATTCATCTTCTACCTGTCTGATATTGAAATATACCGATTCTGTACCATATTTAATATATCCATACCCATTACTGCCAATTCTGAAAAAATTTGTAATAGTTCCCTCGTACACCTCTTTTTTTGATATTTCGGATAAATTATATATATCACCAGTAGCTGAAAGAGAAAAGTTCCCATCTGCATCGATTTTGTCTCTATAATTTGACAGTCGCACAAGCTTACCTGTAATATTTATAATATTTTCCGTACGTTTTTCATTTTTCGGAAACAAATTCCGAAAGGAACTATCATATCCATGATAAATCAATAATAATCCAAAATAGATAATATCTATAAACAAAGAATCCATTTTCTCCCAATCAAATGATTTTACCATTTTTATAGCTTGTTCACAGGCATTATATTTTATCCAGAGAAAAAATAAGGTTGATAAACTGTCAGCATCATATGAAATGCTTGTTTCCAAAAAGTTATGCAGGCAGGACATTACCGCTTTTTCATCGTTGTTCATTTGGGCACAGAAAGCAGCGTTGTAAAAATCCATACCATTTATAAATTCTGTGAATGCATTTTTGAAATCTTTGGCTTCGACATATACCATTCCCAGAAATATTCTGATCTCTTTGCAATCATTTTTTTTAATAATACTATTGCACTCAGAAACTATCTGGCTTTTTTTTATATTGATACTGTGATTCTTTTTTGCATCATTAAGCATAGAATCTACTCTTGACCAATCTTTTAAGATATTTGTATCTTTTACTTTTTTCTTTATTTCCTCTCTTCTATTCAAAAATTTCAAATTATTATATGATATAACTTGCTTGGCTGTATTATAATCTTCACTCCAAGAATTATCTTCATATGACACATTATTGATTTTATCGTTGAGAGAAATATCATCACAAAACGAAAAGCTCTCTATCTTACTATATTGGTATACCGCAGGCTTCCCATTGAATTCTACTTTAACAGAATCAGTCAATGCTTTTATAAAATTAAGCGGAGAGTACTCTCTACAATTTACCGTAATCGAAAAAGGAACATTCTCAAATCCTTCTATTAATTCCATAAAATCCTCTTTTGTCATGATATCACTCCATTTACCATTGTGAAATTATTTCTAAAACAAATATAACATTTTTATTATTTTTAGTCAACATATTTTTCGACATTTTATCCACAATAATTACTTTTTTGAATAGAGCTGATATGCTTCCTTATACTTTTGTAAAAAGAAATCTGCATATTTTTTGGGAGTCAAAATCTCTGCTTCTTTGCCGAATTTAAAGAAATACATAAAAGTCTGCAACTGTGTTGCCTTAAAATGTATCAGATTGTTATCATTTTCATCAAATCGATAAAATGGTCTGTATAGTGCTCTTGAAAGAAGCATTTCCCTCCCATTATCGGATAATCTTACTGTAACATCTCGAAGTATATCACTGAGATACAATACCCCATCTGTACGAAATCTATCTTCAATATAATCTTTCATGTCGCTGTAACTCTGAATAACCGAATTGTCTTCAAAAAATATCTGTTTTTCAGGATTTATCTTTTCAATACGTTGATAATTCAGTATTTTATTCAACGGGACACAAAGCGTTTTTTTATAAATATATCCATCTTCCGTTTTCCTCAGAAAAAATCCGGTAATATAACATTTATGCACATCATCAGAATTCTTTATGGCGTACGGAAAAATGTATGTATCCCGTTTATCATTTTTTGTCAGTTTCAAAAGATATTTCAACTCTATATCGTCCATGAAAGACTCTATGATATGTTTATAAAATACCCTTTCTCTCCCAATAAGCGTCATTCTGCAATATTTTTCTATGAATTGAGTATAATAAGCGGCAAAATCAGCCGAATAATCTCTTTCGGGATCAAGCCCTGCCTTAGCAGTTTTGTCAATAACAGCTTTGTTCAGCTTTATATTGAACCCGATTGCCCCTTTTTTTCTTGTTCTTTTGACGGAATCCGAATCAAACTTTCTCTCGTCACACATATTTACAA
>CACYBZ010000129.1 GCA_902772795.1 uncultured Ruminococcus sp.
CGACCCGTTGTACACCAAGGAATACAACCACGGATTATCCCATTTTTCAGGCAACCATATATCGAAAATAATTGCCCCCGACATCAGCAACATGGAAAGCAGTGTGATGAAACCACCTAACGGCAACTGATAAATTTTTATCAGACTTAATATGACACCCACACCAATAAGTACAGCTGTCAGTACCAGTCTTTTTATGTTGGTTTTGTTATTGGTTTTCAAACTCGTCATAATGATTTTCCTTTCTCTGTATCAAAAACAAACGTGACACTGCCAGACTGCACAATGTCACGTCAATGATTATGATTCTTTCGGTGTTTCGTCAAAACTGTAGATTTTAACGGTCTGTCCGTATTTTCTGAAACGGTTATAGCGTTGTTCAAGGAGTTCTTCTGTTGACATGGCGTTATAATTTCGCAACATATCGACAATCTGCGTTTTGAGTGTAGCAAAAAATGCGGTGCTGTCTTCTTCGGGTTCGGGAATAATCTTTTCAATGACTTCCATTGTCAGCAAGTCGTGTGAGGTAAGACGCAGACATTCCGAAGCTTCTGCCATTTTGTCGGCATTTTTCCAGAGAATACTCGCACAACCCTCGGGAGAAATGACCGAATACACAGCATTTTCCAACATCCATACTTCGTTGGCAACGGCAAGTGCCAGTGCTCCACCGCTTCCCCCTTCGCCTATCAGTACAGACAATATCGGAGTTTTCAGTGTCATCATCTCCATAAGATTTTCGGCAATGGCCTGTCCCTGTCCTCTTTCTTCCGCACCGATTCCGCAGAAAGCTCCGCTGGTATCTATCAGACACAGTACGGGACGATGAAATTTTTCTGCCTGTTTCATCAGTCTTAACGCTTTTCGGTAGCCCTCGGGGTGTGCCGAACCGAAATTTCTGGCTACTCTTTCCTGTGTATTCTTGCCCTTTTCCAGACCTATCACCGTTACAGGAATACCGTCAATCATTCCCAGACCACCCTTGACGGCTCTGTCATCGGCATAACGTCTGTCACCGTGAAACTCCAGAAATGTTCCTTCGGTGAGGGCATTAATATAATCTGAGGCTGTCAGTCGGTTTGATGCTCTCGCCGACATTACTCTGTCAACTGCTCTCATTCCGCACTCTCCTCCTCTGCTGTATTCTGCTGTGAAACTTCATCTGTCAGCTTCCTGGCAAACGTATTTTCATAGCCGTGCATCATCAGTAATTTACCCAGTACTTCTTTCATTTTCGCACGGGAAACTATTGTATCGACAAATCCCTTTGACTGCAAAAACTCCGCACTCTGAAAATCTTTGGGCAGTTTCTGTCTTATGGTCTGTTCAATGACACGAGGCCCTGCAAAGGCAATCAGTGCATGAGGTTCGGAAAGGATAATATCCCCCTCCATGGCAAAACTTGCCGTCACTCCACCTGTTGTCGGGTCGGTAAGGACGGTTATGTATAAAAGTCCCTCGTCGCTGTGACGTTTGACCGCTCCGCTGGTTTTCGCCATCTGCATCAGCGACAAAATGCCTTCCTGCATTCTTGCCCCTCCTGAAACGGTAAATCCCACTACGGGCAAACGATTTTCGGTTGCATATTCAAACGCACGGGTTATTTTCTCCCCTGTGACTGTTCCCATTGACCCCATCATGAAACTTGCGTCCATGACAAACAGAACGGTCTTATAGCCTTTTATCGTACAGATACCTGTGACGACTGCTTCATTTTCGTTGCTTCTGTTCTTGGCGTTGGCAAGCTTCCATGTGTAATCAGGAAATCCGATGATATTTTTCGATGTCATTTCACCGTTCATTTCGACAAAACTTTCCTTGTCGGCGGTAATGGCAATTCTTTCTCTGGCACTCATTCTGAAATGGTGGTTACAGTGGATACATACCCTGTTATTTTCTGCCAGATCAGATGCCAGCATCATTTTTTTACATTCGGGGCATTTTATCAGCAACGCCTCGGGAATATAAGGACGGTTATTACCGCTGTTTTTTTCTGACGGTAAATTTTCCAGTTCGTTTTTCGGTTTCAGAAAGGTAAAAAAATCACTGTTAAACATTCTCCACAATCCAATCTCTATAATAGCTTAGGCATTACGGCAATTTCTTTTTCTTCTCACGGTTCGCCATGAAATCGGTAGTGTATGTACCGTTGACAAACGCTTCGTCTGATAAAATTTCTATCTGCAAATCCCTGTTGTGGTCTATGCCGTGAATGTTGAGTTCACTGAGTGCCATTTTCATTTTCCTGATGGCATAATCCCTTGTTCTTGCCTGCACAATCAGCTTACCAATCATAGAGTCATAATATGGCGGTATGCTGTAATCCTGATAGATGGCGGTGTCAAACCTGACGAAAGGCCCGCCCGGAATATGAAGTTTGGTAATTTTTCCGCATGACGGACGGAAATTTTCTTCGGGATTTTCCGCATTGATACGACACTCTATCGCATGACCGTGCATAAAAATCCTGTCCTGTGTGAGTGTCAGCATAGCTCCTGCCGCAACCCTGATTTGCCACTGTACCAAATCATGTCCCGTGACCATTTCGGTAACACCGTGTTCGACCTGCAGACGGGTATTCATTTCCATAAAGTAGATGTTGTTATCACTGTCCAGCAGAAATTCCACCGTACCGACATTTTCATAATTGACTGCCAGTGCCGCTTTTTTGGCATATTCCATCATTTTTTTACGCATTTCGGAATTGATGGCAGGTGACGGACTTTCTTCTATCAGTTTCTGATTTTTCCGCTGTACCGAACATTCTCTTTCCCCGAAACAAACAATATTTCCATAGTTGTCACACAACAATTGCATCTCGATATGCTTGACGGGTTTAAGATACTTTTCCATATAGACCGCCCCGTCACCGAATGCCGACAAAGCTTCTGTGGAAGCAGAATGATAAGCGTTTTCAAATTCTTCTATGGCGTTGACGATTCTGATTCCCCTGCCGCCACCACCTGAACGGGCTTTGATTAACAACGGAAAACCGATTTTCAACGCTTCTTCCCTGGCGGTTTCCACGTCATCGACAACATCGCAACCGGGAGTGACGGGAACACCTGCTTCACGCATGGTTTTTCTGGCGATATCCTTATCACCAAGCATCGCTATCATTTTTGATGTAGGGCCTATAAATTTGATATTACATTGTTCGCAAAGGGATACAAACTTTGCATTTTCCGACAAAAGTCCGTACCCCGGGTGAATTGCCTGACACCCTGTGGACACTGCCAGAGTGACAATGGAGGCAATATTCAGATAACTGTCGGTTACGGCAGACCCGCCTACACAATAACTTTCGTCTGCCAGCTGAACGTGCATGGCATTTTTGTCCGCCTCGGAATAAATCGCCACTGTGGAAATTCCCATCTCCCGACACGCCCTGATAATTCTTACCGCAATTTCGCCACGGTTGGCTATCAGTATCTTGGAAAACAAAACTACCTCTCTCCTCTCTGATGAATTACGGTGAATGTTATTGCTGGTCGGGTATCACCGCAACGGTGAAATCAGCCTGTACACACAGCTTTCCGTTGACGTAGCCTTTCGCCGTGATAAAGTGAAAAACACTCTTGCTTCCTGTAATGGTGCAGACTGTTTCCAGTGTATCTCCGGGCAATACTTTGTTTTTGAATTTCACATTGTCAATCTTGGAAAAATACGGTGTGGATTTGGTTTCCTTGTCTGCTATCAGTACACAGCTTGCCTGTGCCATCATTTCACACAGGATTACCCCCGGCACAACAGGATTGTTCGGAAAATGTCCTTTAAGGAAAAACTCATCTCCTTTTACGGTATATTTTCCTTTTGCCGTCACGTCATCGATTTTTTCCGCTTCCTCGACAAGCAACATATTGTCACGGTGAGGAATAATTTTCTTGATTTCTTCCTGATTCATAAAAAACCCCCGCTTATTCTATCACAAATAAAGGCTGTCCGTATTCTACCAAATCACCGTTTTCCACTAAAACTTCGGTAATTATTCCGCTTTCTGTGGCTACAACTTCGTTCATCAGTTTCATTGCCTCGATAATGCACACGACATCACCTTTTGTTACTCTGGAACCTACTGTTACATACGGTTCAGCATCGGGTGCGGAAGCGGTATAGAATACACCTACCATCGGACAATTAATGGTTTTGACATTTTTGGGTACAGCATTCAGCGGAACACTGACATCTGTTTCTGTTGCGGACGGCACAACCGTTGCGGTAGTGGTACTGACAGTTTCTGCGGGAATACATTTAGCAACTCTCTTTTTGAACGAAATTTTTTCGCCCGTCTTTGAGGTGATTTCCAGGTCAGTAAGTGTGGACTTGTCAAGTGCCGTAATTAATTCTTTAATTTCATCTATGGTATACATGATTAAAATCCTCTTAATATTCATAGTGTTTAAGGGCTTCGCCCTTAAAAATCCTGATTCAAGGGTTGCACCCTTGAAAATCCTGCCAAGGGGCTTTGCCCCTTGACCCCACC
>CACYBZ010000130.1 GCA_902772795.1 uncultured Ruminococcus sp.
CAGTCAAGTATCTTCGACACCACTGAGCTTAACTTCTGTGTTCGGGATGGGAACAGGTGTACCCTCAGCGTCATCAACACCAACTACCAGGTTGTAAACTGTTTCTCACAGTGGCAACATTATATCATCTGAAAGGAAAAAAGTCAAGTCTTTTTTGAATTTTTTTTCAGAATATTATGTAAACTATTTTTCAGAAAAACAAAATAAAATTTACTATAGATTTTTCATAAAAATTATTACTAAACTTTGTACAATAAAAATATAGGTTATTACCAGAAAAAAATGCTATAATTAATGTGTGTAATTATCTATGTTGTAAATGGGTCATATAACATAATGGTTACAAAAAAATTCTTAGGAGGTAAAATTTATGGTGAAGAAGAAATTTACCCGTATCGGTTCTTTATTCATGACGGCTGTATTTGCCGTGACAGGAACTGTCTGTATGGGAACAGTTGCAGCTTCGGCGGCAACTTCTGACACCGAACCCAGTGGCAGTGGCGGTGCTACGGCAGTACTCAACAATGAGGCAGGCTGGAGTACCTGTAATGTCTACTATTGGGGCAATGACGGCGGCGTAAAAAACGCCAGTTGGCCGGGAAAAGCACTCAGTGCGTCTGACAAGAACGCAGAAGGCTTTTATGAAGTACACATCGACTCGCAGTATCTTTCGGGTAAGAATGGTGTTATTTTTAACAACGGTTCTGACCAGAGTGCCGATTTGTCCATCGCTGAAGGGGACTGCAAAGTCTACAACAACAAAACGAAGTCATGGACGGATTATGACACCAATCAGCTGAAATTATCTTTCACGACTGATATAGCGTCACCCCAGTACAAAGGTACAGCTATTACACTCAATGCCAGTGCTTCAGGCGGAAGCGGAACATTGACTTATACGTTCAAAGCCAATTCCACTACACTCTACACAGGCAGTAATGCAACCACAACGTGGACACCGACAGCAGCAGGCAGTTATACATTGTCAGTATCCGTAAAAGATACGGCAGGTAACACCAATTCCAAGTCAGTAACCTACGAAATCAAGGACGATGCCAATGCGACAGACCCTATCCTGAAAGGCATTTCCACAGGCAGCGATGACAATACAGGTGTTGTCAATACCAATGTTCCCGTTACCGTAAATGCAGCAGGCGGTAAAATCGGAACAAACTTGCTGTTCTATAAGGTTGCCGTAACAGACCCCAGCGGCAATGCTGTCAATACAGTCTACTACAAACAGAGTAATGTACTCAACTTTACGCCGAGCAAGACAGGTAACTATACTGTTGATGTTACTGTACAGAACAGTTACAATACAACCGTCAACAATAAATATACAGTCAATGTTCTGGCTTCAGGCAGTACCTACACCAAACCGACAGTTTCCGCATTTACGACAAATCCTACTACCGTAGAAAAAGGCAATGCGGTTAAACTTTCCGTAACGGTAGCAAACGGTCAGGCAGATTATACCTATACTTACAAGGTAAATGATTCCACCGTCAAGACAAATACATCATCATCAAAAACCAACACCTATTCATGGACACCGACAACAGCAGGTACTTATAAGCTTTCTGTTACGGTAAAGGACGCTAAGGGTAACAGTGCAAGCAAGACCATCAGCAGCTACACAGTTACAGAACCCGTTGAGGAAAATCCTCCTGTTATTTCTTCGGCAACGCTGAGTCCGTCCACGGCACAGACAGGCGACACCGTTGCCGTTAAAGCGGTTATCAAATCAGGTACAGGTACACCCAACTTTAAGTATACCTTTAAGATTAATGACACAACGGTCAAGACAGCAAGTAATGTCACTTCAAGGTCTTATACTTACAACTGGACACCTACCGAAGCAGGCACTTATAAGATTGAAGTAGTTATCACTGACGCTGAGAGCAAGAGAGCAAGCAAAGTTATCAGCAGTACCTACAAAGTTACCAAACCGGTAAGTAATGATGTCACTATCGAATCCTTTACCGCTGAAAAGACAAGAGTAGGCGTTAATGACACCGTTGCTATTACCACAAAAATCAAAGACGGCACAGGTACACCTGGTTTCAAATATGTCATTAAAGCCAATGATGAAAGAATTACCAGTCATTCAGGCAACGAGAGAAGCTTTACCTATACCTGGAAACCGACAATAAAAGGTGACTACAAATTTGTTGTTGTTGTTACTGACGCAACAGGCAAGGTAGTAAAAGCCGTTATCAACAATATCAAAGTTGTCAACAATCCTAATCCTACCCTTGAATCGGTAACACTGGATAAACCCAACGGTATTGAACTCGGTGATTCCGTCAATATTACCGCAAAAATCATGACAGGTACAGGTACACCGAAATTCAAGTACAGATTCAGAATCAACGGTACATTCCTCAAGACAACAACAACTACTTCCAAGACCGTAACTTACAACTGGAAACCTGAAGAAGCAGGCAACTACAAGATTGAAGTCTATGTCTATGATGCCAACAATACGATTGTCAGAAAGACAGTCAGCACCAGTTATCCTGTTATCAGCAATTATACCGCTCCTGTGATTTCCTCAGCAACCATGAGTAAATCCACAGCGACAACAGGCGAACAGGTAGCTGTCAAGACCGTTGTCAAATCAGGCACAGGATTGCCGAACTTCAAGTATACCGTAAAAATCAATGGCGAAACAGTTTGCACAGCAAAAGATATCAGTGCAAGAAATTACACTTATAACTGGACACCGACAGCAGCAGGCACCTACAAAATCGAAGTAGTTGTTACTGATGCGAAAAGTGGCAGGGCAAGCAAGGTTATCAGCAGCACATACAAAGTCACCAAGGGAAGTTTCTTAAAAGGTGACGTGACAGGTGATGGAAAAGTAGATTCATCAGATACAGCTTATGTTATGGGCTATGTCGGCGGAGATACCATCAATTATCCTATTCCCAAAGATTCAGACAAATTCAAAGCAGCCGATGTCAACGGTGACGGACAAATCACGATTGATGATGCAATCGCTATCTCAGCAATGTACTGATAACCGTCCGATACCGTAAATGGTAAACAAGGAGGACGATTACCATGAAACTACTGAATAAGGCAACTGCCATTTTACTGACAGTTCTGATGATTGTCACGATTGGTATTGTGGGGGTAAGTGCAGCCACCAACGATGCCGAAACATCACAGACAGTGAATATTCCGATGATTGTGGTTCATTTCAAACCGACATCGAAAAATGTACCCACTGTCTATTACTGGAACAGCTTACCGCAGAATATTGATTCACCCAAATATCCTGGCGAAACCATGGAGGTAGATACGCAGACGGGCGAGGGTTGGTATACCTACACTTTCCCCGAAGTCACCAAAATCAATATGATGTTTATCGAAGGCGGTAAACAATCCAGAGAACTTACCAGAAGCAATGCAGGCGAATACTGGTATATGAACGGTATCTGGTACAATCAGAATCCCGAAGAGCTTGACCCACTCACCAAGGATTTACGAGAAGATACCATCTATTTTGTTATTACCACAAGATTCTATGACGGTGATACAGGCAACAATGTTCATTGCTGGGACGACAGTAAAGCCAATAATCCTGACGCAGACCCTGCATGGCGTGGCGATTTCAAAGGTCTGATTGACAAGCTTGACTATATCAAAGCATTGGGATTCAGTGCCATATGGATAACCCCTGTTGTTACCAATGCCAGTGGCTATGACTATCACGGTTATCATGCTTTCGATTTTTCGACAGTAGATGCAAGATATGAAAGCAGCGGAGCAACCTACAAAGACCTGATAGCAGCCGCACATGCCAAAGGTATGAAAATTGTACAGGACGTTGTTTTTCAGCATACAGGCAATTTCGGTGAAAAGACTTTCGCCCCTATCTTTGAGAAGAAATATACCAAAATTACTGACCTTGAAGATTTAGAAAGTTCCATGATACCCACCAAAATGCTGCTTGACGCATACGGTCTGAAATCAGCCGAAGAATACTATGCACAGAAACCGCAGGCACAGTATGACGAAAGACTGAACCTGATGAAACAGACAGGTGTTACAGAAAACAACAATACACAGTCCCCCCTCAATGATATGAAAACGGAAGCGAAAGTTTCCAAGGACCCTGTTTTCAATGCCAATAACTACTATCACAACGGTTACTGGCAGAGCCTCAACTGGGACGACTGGACCTGTAAATATGCACAGATTGCCGGTGACTGTGTTGACCTCAATACAGAAAATCCTGTAGTCGCCGAAAAACTCGTTGAACTTTACGGCAATTATATCGGCATGGGTGTTGATTCTTTCCGTGTGGATACCGTAAGACATATTTCCCGACTTTCCCTCAATACGATGTTCAACAAACAGCTGAAAGCCATCGGTGGTGAGAGTTTCTATATGTTTGGTGAAATCTGTTGCCGTTACTCGCAGGTATGGTACAGAGACCATGCCAGTGAGTCCACACCATTCTACACATGGGCAGAACCCGATACCACCTATACGTCCAAATGGAAATGGACAGGTGATGCTGACAGCGTAAACAGCAATATGAACCTTACCCTTGAACACTGGGCAAAATATGACAGTACATCTGGTCAGCCTACCAGTACCAATGCATTCCTGAACGGTAACGAATATCATACTCCCGATTATAGCAAAAATTCAGGTATGGGTGCAATTGACTTCCTTATGCACTGGCAGTTTGACAGTGCAAGCAGTGCTTTCGGCAGTGCTCTGGCAGAGGACAAATATTTCAACGATTCCACATGGAATGTTGTCTATGTTGACTCTCATGACTATGCTCCCGACAGAAATCAGAAAGAAAGATTTACAGGCGGTACGCAGACATGGGCAGAAAATATGTGTCTGATGTTTACTTTCCGTGGAATTCCTTGCCTGTACTATGGCAGTGAAATTGAATTCCAGAAAGGCATGGTTATTGATGTAGGCCCTAATGCACCATTAAGTACCACAGGTCGTGCGTATTTCGGTGACAACATCGAAGGCGAAGTATCCGCTTCGGATTACGGCGACTATACGGCAAGCGGTACAGTGGCAACTACACTCAAGAAACCACTTTGTCAGCAGCTTATCAAACTCAACAAAATCAGACGTGCTGTTCCCGCATTGCAGAAAGGACAGTACTCCGTAACAGGCGTTACAGGAGATATGTGCTTCAAGCGTGGTTATACAGACCCTGATTCAGGCGAAAAGAGCTTTGCTTGTGTAGCCGTAACTAATGCAGGTACATTCAAGAATATCCCCAATGGTACATACATTGACGCAGTAACAGGTAATACCAAGACCGTTTCCAACGGTACACTTGCTGTAGAGGCACCCGGTAAAGGCAACTGCCGTGTCTATGTACTCAGCTCAGGCGGATATACCGGTATTGACGGAAAAATTGGTGATACAACCACTTATCTGAAATAATGAGAGATTTTTGTGAGAAAAGTTTTTCATGAATGTTGTGTGTGACGGCGAATCTGTCCGTTACGCACACCCCCTTCGGGGGAAAACAAAAAAGAAAAAAGGAGGAAACAAATACTATGAATAGCTTCAAAAGAGTTATTTCTATCGTATTGGTGGCCATGCTTGTTGTGACTTGCGGAATGTTGTCAGTCAACGCTGCAACGACAGATACACAGGAAACACAGGCGGGCAGTGGCATTACTATCCACTATTACGGTACTTCTACCGTACCGAATATCTACTACTGGAACAGTCTGCCTACCAATATCGATTCCCCGACCTATCCGGGTCCGAAAATGACTAAAGATACCTCAGCTCAGGGCGAAAACTGTTATAAATATAGTTTTAGCAGTGTTACAAAGATTAACTTCATCTTTGTGGAAAATGGCAAACAATCCGCAGAATTTTCCAGAGAATATACTGAAAAGTCAAAAGGTGAATGGTGGTACAAAGACAACAGATGGTATACCTCTGACCCCTATAAACTTGACCCCATTACAGACCGTACGGATTTGAGAGAAGATTCCATTTATTTTGTCATCACCACAAGATTCTATGACGGTGATACAGGCAACAATGTTCATTGCTGGGACGATGCGAAAGCCAACAACCCCGACAGTGACCCTGCATGGCGTGGTGACTTCAAAGGACTGATTCAGAAGCTCGACTATATCAAGGCATTGGGCTTCAGTGCCATCTGGATTACTCCCGTAGTAGAGAATGCCAGCGGATATGACTATCACGGTTATCATGCTTTCGACTTTGCCACAGTAGACCCTCGTTATGAAAGCAGTGATACTACTTATCAGGATTTGATTGTTGCAGCACATGAAAAAGGCATGAAAATTGTACAGGATGTTGTATGGAACCACACCAGTAACTTTGGTGAAGCTACACTTGCTCCTATGTTCGAGAGAAAGTACAGCTCTCTGAAAGACCTCGAAAGTGGTGACAGCCTTCAGATTATCAAAGGTTCAAAACTCGACACACTCTATCCTAACTATGAAAGTCTGAATCCTGATGCACAGTTCCAGGCAAGACTGGCAGTTATGAAAGAAGACGCTAACGATACCCAGAATTACTATCACCATGACAAGTCCCTGAGTTACGGTTCTTACACCGAACAGACAGGACAGATGGCTGGCGACTGTGTGGACATCAACACAGAAAATCCCGAAGTTGCCAGATACATTGTTGATACTTATATGGATTATGTGAATATGGGTGTTGACAGTTTCCGTTTCGATACAGAGAAACACATCAACCGTTGGACACTGAACAGTGCTTATTTCCCGACTTTTGCCGCAGTAAAGAACTTCTATATTTTCGGTGAAGTCTGTGCAAGACGTCGTGAAGCCGTAAACGAAGGCGGACAGTCTGACTCCTGTTTCTTCTACACATGGAAAGAAACCGACAGTGCTTGGCAGAACAACTGGAGTACTACCGACTGGAAATCCAACTACAATAATGCTATCAAACATTACGGTGCTTATCAGACAGCAAGCGGAATGGTTACCAGTAACAACCATGCTCTCAATGGTAACGATTACCATACACCTGACTACAGCAAGTGGAATGGTACAGGTACTATCGACTTTACTATGCATTGGAATTTCTATGAAGCAAGAGGTGCTTATGGTGCTGCACTCAGTGAGGACAGCTACTTCAACGATGCTACATGGAATGTTGTCTATGTTGACTCTCACGACTATAGTCCTGACGATTGTCAGACCGTCCGTTACAATGCTGGTACACAGGCTTGGGCAGAAAATATGTGTCTGATGTTTACTTTCCGTGGTATTCCTTGTCTGTATTACGGCAGTGAAGTGGAATTCCAAGCAGGTATGGTTATCGATGTAGGTCCTAACTCTCCGTTGAGCAAGACAGGTCGTGCATACTTCGGTGACTATCTGGAAGGTAATGTAACAGCAAGTGATTTCGGAACATATACCGCAAGCGGTAAAGTTCAGGAAACACTCAACAGTACACTTTCACAGCAGCTTATCAAACTCAACAAAATCAGA
>CACYBZ010000131.1 GCA_902772795.1 uncultured Ruminococcus sp.
TACCACTAATGTACTCCTTTCTATGAGTACACATTAACACATTTTGGCACTTTTATCAATGTATTTTATTACTTAACTTTCCTCCTCTGTAAAAAACATCGTTTTTCGGCTGATAAATTTTTACTGTCCATCCGAGATGTTCTCCATGATATGTTTTTTCTCTGACAAAGTCAAGTGTTCCGATGAATCTGTCAAATTCTTCACTTTTCAGTACGTTAAACATGATATCCGACAATACAATATATGATTTGCGATAATTATTCGGAGAAAATACTTCATCACTTTTTAGATACGGCAAAGGTACTAATTTAACGTGTTCTTTATCAAATCAACATGCCTCTATCTGACTTTCATTCTGTTTATCTATTCACTAACAATACCTTTCATTTTATTTCGCCATTATTTACATATCACCAGTTTCCAAGTTTTAATTTTCGCCACTATATATAGTGGAATCGAATTTGCCACTACCGCAATATACAGCGTAATTTTTCAAAAGTTGGAAACTGTTGTTTACATATCTTATTCATAAAATATATCTTCGTTTGCTTTATATATTTTGACAGTTTCACTAAACCATTTTCCCGAATATTTTTTTTCTTTGACAAACTGTAATCTGGATAGAAATTTCTCAAAGCTGTCTTTCTTACCTTCCGTCAAAGACTGAAAAACACTGTCTGAAAATAAAAAATAAGCTTTATCCAGATTTTCTCTGTTGAATACAGAATCACATTTGAGACATTGCAATGGTATCGCCAGCCCATCTTGGGAAATGCTGTCATATATACCGATTTTTATATGATTGCTTGAATAACAATATATCGGATAAGCTTTATCCCACTCATAGGCATAAACATACTGCACATTATCAGCTAAAAGTTCTTCCGTCAATTCACTGTAAAACTCATTATCATCATGATAATGAGCAAAATCCCCATAAAAATTGAAATAATAATTTACCGTTCCTATACATAGCAAACATGACAACAACACACTTTTAACTATCTTTCTGCCTTTCAAAACCTGCATACAATAGCACATACTCAATGTGACAAGAAAATACCATACAAAATAGTATAAATCTCGGTTGCGGAAAAAGAATAATCCAACACCCATAACCAGTAAAATACTGATAGCACAAAATACAATCGCTATTGCCAGCGGTGAAGTATCTTTTTTTATCAGAATAGTAACAACCGCAACGACAACACACAAAACAGTAAATACTGCTCCAATAAAAATAGCTATGTAGCTTTTATCATATTTTATCAGTTCCCCAAAACCAAGACCTGTCATCTGACTGAATTGTCTGGCTTCACGTGGAATATGCTCATCAATAAATTCCTGAAATGTGCACATTTTGATATCAACCAGCACTGGTTTTGAACGAATATTCATTACTGCCACGAGGATTTTCATCATAACAATCCCCATAACATTACTCAACAACATACCCAAAGAAAACAGAATATTTTTTTTGCTGTTTTTTTTCTTGAGAATGTACAGAAAAATCGCCGATAAAATCAAAGGCATATTTAAAATCAATGTTTCTCTTATACTGTTCATTCCCAAGGCAAAATTCATCAATGCTACTATAATCAAACATTTTTTTGAAATACCAATACCCTGATAAATTCGCAAAAATACGCCTGCTGTAAAAAATATGCCGATAGTATAACAAGCATAATAACTGGCCATTGTATACAAAACCTGAAACCCTAACCTACAACTGCTGGCACTTGTTCCAAATAAAATTCCTCCGGATAAGACAAACAACCCTACAATTAATACTTTTTTTTCTACAAAACGCTTCATACACCACAGGTAACTTCCCTGTATACTTACGGTCATTACACAAGATGCCAGTGCCATCGCATAAAAACTATTTCCTGTTAATTTGCAAAATACAGCAGCTAAAACAGGTGTAGCAAAAACATAATACTGATTCCCAAAAGTCCATTCCGAGGGAAACAATGTCATTTGTTCTGCCATAAGTTGCGACAAA
>CACYBZ010000132.1 GCA_902772795.1 uncultured Ruminococcus sp.
GTAAATTGTTTTTGACAAAGAACAGGAAAAGAAAATTTCTGTTTTGGGAATTTTTCAGGGAATATGTCCAAAAATCCTTCTTGATTTTGCAAATTGTACAGAATTTAATTTTTTCTTCTCTTTTATTCTGAATTTATACCAAACTGATTTGTTTGCAATGTCACAAATCAATATGTTATAATTTAGAGTACCTGAAAAATCCCGATAACGTATATTTTACTGACAAAGGATAGTTAATCATGAACAATGACACAATTTCAACAATTGTTGAAGAAGAAAGTGCTGACAGTACTACACTGAATATTTCTTCTACGCAGAATCAGACTTCTGAACAGGAAACTATCACGATTAACAGTGTTTATGAAGTAAAAGAAAGTTCCGAGATTTTGCCGAAGATAAAAAGTTTTTTGAAAACAAAAGTGGTCTTTTGGGCAGTAATGATATTCTTTATGGCGATGGCATTGATATCATTTATCAGTATCATCAAGTCTGTAGTGCCTGTTACTGTAGTTGTGGATACAGAAAAAATTCTGAAGCTGAAACAATCACCGCAGGAAACACCAACACAAACACCTGTTCCTGCAACAAAAGAAAAATGGCAATTCAGAAAAAGTGCTTACAAGGTGGAAGCAGGTAAGAAAACAACAGTTGTTTGTCAATGTACATCAAAGGATAACAAGAAAAAATCTTCGGAGCCTCAACTGACTTATGTTTCCGAAAATCCCGAAATTGCGATTGTCGACCAGAAAGGAAATGTAACGGGAAAGCGTTGTGGGACAACCACTATTGTGGCAATATCAGATACAGGAATCTGTACGACTGTTCCTCTTACGGTTACGGTTCCGAAAGCGTATAAAATCAAGTATGTTCCTTATATCTATCAGGGAGAGAAATATCCGTCAGGTTGTGAGTCTGTCAGTACGGTTATGCTGTTGCAATATATGGGATTCAAAATAACAGTGGAGGAATTTATTGACGATTATCTGCCAAAAGGGGAAATTTCCTTTAATAAAAAGGGTGAGATGTGTGCTCCTGACCCGTATACCGCTTTTTTGGGAAGTCCTTATACAGAAGAAGCGTTAGGGTGTTATCCAAGTGTGATTCAGAAAGCAGTCACCAAATATCTTAAAGAAAAAAAGAAAACGGAAAATTATCGTGCCATTGACTTGACAGGTGTATCAGTACGGTATCTTACCGAACACTATATTACCAATAATCAGCCGGTTGTCATATGGGCGACAATGTTTATGGCAAACCTTGTTGTCACTGAAGAATGGATTGTCAAGGGAGCGGATAAGGATTCTCCCTATAAAGATGGCGATAAATTTGAATGGAAAGCGAATGAGCATTGTATGTTGTTGGTGGGATATGATGAAGAGTACTACTATCTGCATGACCCACTCAGCCAGAAAGAAACTGCCTATGACAAAGATACTTTTGAAGACCGTTTTAAAGGTATGGGAAGATTTGCTTTGGTGGTAGATAAAATCAGCTGATGATATCATTTAAAAGAAAATTTGTTGTTACAGACAAGAGAAAGAATAATTTTGTTTTTCAGAAACAGAACAACAAAGCAGAAGGTATTTTATGGGGAAAACCTTTAAATAAATATTGTATAGCAAAAGGAGTTTTGTCAATGCGTGCTTTTATTACAGTACTGGGAAAGGATACTGTGGGGATTTTGTCAAAAGTTTCTACTGCCTGTGCGGAGGAAAATATCAGCATTTCAGAAGTGACACAAAGTGTTCTTCAGGATATTTTCGTCATGATAATGTTGGTGGATATGGAGAGTTCCCAAAAGACAATCAGTGAAATGCAGAAAAAATTTGATGTGCTTGGGGAAGCGACAGGACTGAAAATTCATATTATGCATGAAGATATTTTTAATTCTATGCACAGAATCTGACTTAGGAGTATTCTTATGATAAATACACATGACATTATAGAAACTGTCAATATGATTGACAATGAAAATTTAGATGTCCGTACAATTACTATGGGAATTTCCTTGTTGAGTTGTATTGACGAGAATATCGACAAAGCTTGTACAAAAATTTATGATAAGATTTGTCGATATGCACAGGATTTAGTAAAAACAGGTGAGGATATTTCGGCAGAATACGGTATTCCTATTATTCATAAAAGAATTTCTGTTACACCAGTCGCTATGCTTGCTTCGGCGTGTCAGACACAGAAAATTGTGAAGTTTGCTTTGGCACTCGAAAAAGCGTCGCAGACGGTAGGCGTCAATTTTATCGGTGGTTATTCAGCACTGGTACAGAAAGGTTTTTCTGATGGTGATTATGCTCTTATCGAGAGTATTCCTGAAGCATTATCCGTGACTGACCATGTTTGTGCCTCTGTCAATATCGGCAGCACAAAGGCAGGTATCAATATGGACGCTGTCGGTATGATGGGAAAAATCATCAAGCAGACAGCCGAACTCACTGCTGACCGTGATTGTATCGGTGCGGCAAAGCTGGTCGTTTTCTGCAATGCTCCCGAAGATAATCCGTTCATGGCAGGAGCGATGCACGGTGTCGGTGAACCTGATTGCGAAATTAATGTGGGTGTTTCAGGACCGGGTGTTGTACGTGCGGCTTTGACGAAGTGTGACGGTTGCAATTTATCGGAAATTGCCGAAGTCATCAAGAAAACAGCATTCAAGATTACCAGAACAGGGCAACTGGTTGCACAGGAAGCTTCCAGACGTCTGGCAGTTCCTTTTGGTATTGTAGATTTGTCGCTTGCCCCTACACCGGCTATCGGAGATTCTGTTGCCCATATACTGGAAGAAATGGGTCTGGAAGAATGTGGTTGTTTTGGTACGACCGCCGCTCTGGCATTGCTGAATGATGCGGTTAAAAAAGGTGGCGTAATGGCATCTTCTCACGTAGGAGGACTTTCGGGGGCATTTATTCCCGTAACAGAAGATGCAGGAATGATAAATGCAGCAAGAAGTGGTTGTCTGACATTGAATAAACTGGAAGCAATGACAGCGGTATGTTCAGTAGGTCTTGACATGATAAATATTCCCGGAGATACTACTCCCGAAGTGATATCGGCTATTATTGCTGATGAAGCAGCGATAGGTATGGTAAATTCCAAGACTACGGCAGTAAGGGTTATTCCGGCGATAGGCAAGAAAGCAGGCGATGAACTGAGTTTTGGTGGTTTACTGGGAGAAGGTCCTGTTATGGCAGTAAATACAAAATCGCCTTATAAGTTTATTCATCGTGGCGGAAGAATTCCTGCACCGTTGCAAAGTCTGAAAAACTGACTGCTTTTCGGAGGAAGTAATGAAAAAAATTCTGA
>CACYBZ010000133.1 GCA_902772795.1 uncultured Ruminococcus sp.
GGTGGTAGTTACTGGTAGGTTAAGGGCTACCGCCCTTAACAATCCTGTGTCAAGGGTTGCACCCTTGACAATCCCGCCAAACTTTTTGAAAAAAGTTTGACAAAAACTTTTATGAGAATTTGCGATAGCAAATTCTCTTGGAAAGAATGTTGAGGGAATTAAAACACGCTTTTATGCGTTATAAGGTGATGTTATGAAAAAACATAAACGATACAAACAATATATCAGAACTTTAAGAAAACGGAAACAGTTGGAAAAACACGGAAGTTTTACAGGAATGGAATGTAGGTTATGTGGAGGAGATATATTTTACTATGATAAATATGACGCAACTTGTTGTTTGCGTTGTGATGTCTGGTATAATGAAAAATGCAATGCCCCTGATTGTCCGCATTGTTCCCAACGACCTGATACGCCAAAAGAGGCTTTGGCTAATGAACAGAATGAACAAATAGAACCATATGATGCACTTTGGCGAAAAAAATGGCGTAGAGATAATTATGCCCGAAAATATTCGGGACAGTTGCGAAAAAAGAAAAAATATCATTCAAAAATTTCTTGAAAATTGAAGAATAAATCTCTCAGATTTAAGGGAATTATGACGATAGCTGAATTTAATAAGAATGGGGGTAGTATGATTATGTCAGGAAATTCAGATAAAATTGGTATCTGTGCGGAATGTGGCAGTGAATATCTTAAATCTACATTGGAAATGCTTGCTTTGTGTCCTGAATGTGCACACATTTTGTACGGTTATGAAAATTGTCAGCACGTTTTCAAAGATGGAAAATGTATGAAATGTTTATGGAACGGCAGGCACAGCGATTATGTGCAACATCTATTAAATGATGAAAACTAAACTGTACATAAAATTAAAGTTTAGGTCAAGCCTTTTTAAAGGCTTGTGGGGTCGAGGGGCAAAGCCCCTCGTAGGGGTTCGGGGACAAAGTCCCCGACAACAGCAAAAGGAGCAGAGAAAATGAAGGAAATGGCGGTGCTGGTGTGTTCGTGCGACAAATATCAAAGTGCTTGGCAACCGATGTTTGAACTGTTTTTCAAGTTCTGGAATGACTGTCCGTATGGAGTTTATCTGATGACAAATAATGCTGTATTTGTTCATGACAGGGTGACTACCGTCTGTACGGGAGATGATGTCAGTTGGTCTAAGGCGTTCAAAAAGGCACTGGAATTTCTGAAAGAAAAATATGTGCTTGTCATTATGGAAGATTATCTTTTGCAGTCGGAAGTGAACAATGAAGATTTTGATTTGGTGCTGGATTACATCAAAAAGAATGATATTGACTGTTTTCGGATATTTCCCACGCCACCGCCTGATGAAAAATGCGGTTATTGTGGGGAGTTTATGACAGGAATTATCGCTGAAAATGCGTCTTACCGAGTAAGTTTACAGGCAGGAATCTGGAAAAGAGAATATCTGTTGTCTTTGATTGACGAAAACGAGAGTGCGTGGCAGTTTGAACATATGGGAAGTAAACGGAGTTCAAAAGATGGCAGTAAGTTTATGGGCGTATGGGAGAAAAGTCCGAGATTGATTTTTGACTATTACTGTACGGGAATTATTCAAGGTTACTGGATAAAAGAAGCCGTTGAACTTTGTCGGAAAAACGGTATAGAGGTTGACAGGTCGGTGATAAAAGCTGAACCGTTTTCGGTAAGGGTAAAGCGGTTACTGTTGTGTAAATATCTGGAATTGCCGAGAAAGCTGTTTCGTAAAACCAGATGGTACGACCGCTACCGCAACAGAAAATATTCGTAAAGGTATTGTTATGACGGTTGCTATTATTATGACGGTCTTTAACCGTATCGAAAAAACAAGACAATGTGTACATTCTTTGGAAAACGCTTTACAGGGAGTTACACATCATTACTACATCACGGACGATAGCAGTACAGACAATACCGCTGACTATCTTGAAAAACTGTCGGAAAGTATTTCTGTTACCGTGTATCGTGGCAACGGCGATTTGTACTGGAACAGAGGTATGTATCATTCTTTTGCAAAAGCATTGCAGAAAAATTATGATGTTTTTCTGTGGGTGAACAATGATACGGTATTCTATGAAAATATGTGGGATATTCTGACAGAGGACTATCGGAAAGCTGAAAAATTTTCAGTAATCTGCGGAGTGTTGCAAAGTAAAGTCAGTGGTGAAACCACTTACGGAGGAACAGATAAAAGCGGTCTGTTAAATCCTTGCGGTAACCTTCGGGAATGTACGCATATCAACGGAAACTGCGTATTTATTCCGAAAATTGTGGCGGAAAAAATCGGAAATTTAGACTATCGTTATGAACATTCTCTGGGGGATTTCGATTACGGACAGCGTATTCTCAAACACGGCGGAAAGTTATATATTTCGAGTGAATATGTCGGCATTTGTGAGAGAAACGCTGTGAAAAGCACCTGGAAAGACAAAGAATTATCGTTCTGGAAAAGAATATCCCTGATGAAAGCCAAAACAGGTCTGCCCCGAAAATCCTACAAAATCTATCTCAGAAAATGGAACAAAAAAGACTGGATTTTCTACTATTACAAGCCGTATCTTGATATTTTCGGCGACAGTATCAGAAAAACTTTTCGGAGAAAACATTATGACGTTCAAAATCAGAATTCCGAAAATTAAAACGTTACAACTGTTATGTATCTATCTTTCTATGCAGTATTACGGCGGTAGAATTTATACTTTGCTTGGGTCGTCAATATTTTTTTCACTGTCGCTGATGTTGTCGGCGTTTGTGCTGACGTATCGGAGGAATCTGTTATTCAGAAAAATTCCGTACAGTATTCGGAGTGACACGCTTACAGAAAAGAAAATCAGTCCCTATATTTTTGGGGTAATGGTTATGTCGGTGTGGTTTGCGTTGAGTATTTTCTACACGATGGGAAATATGACTGTCGGAACATCACTTTCTGTTTTGTCAAGATTTCTGCTGATATATGTATCCGTCGGACTTGACCCCAAAAATTTTCTGACACGCTTTGTCAAAATGACGGTTCTGTTTGCTTTGACAAGCGACATTATCTATTTCAGCCACTTTATCGGATTTACACCGTTATGGCGTGGAATTTCCCGTCTGTTTTACCGAATACCAAGCGGTATGTATTTCGGCGGTGATACTTACGGACTGTTTTTTCTGGTGTTCAAGGTGGACGATTTGGCAAGAAATTCCTATATGTTCGGTGAACCAGGGGAGTATCAGATGATAATCAATACTTGTCTGTATTTTCTGCTTTTTGAGGGGAAATCCGTGAATCTTACCCGAAAACAGAAAAATTCCGTTATTTGTCTGCTGTTGTCTACCCTTGTTACGATACAGTCCACAAGCGGATTTATCTCTCTGGTGATAATTACGGGAATGTCACTGTTACAGCCGAACAGGTTCAAGGAAAATCAGTCGGTGAAAAAAGTGATGGTGCTTTGTCTGTGTGCGGTGCTGTTGTATGTGCTGATTTTCGCTGACGACACAAGCATTTTTTACCAAAGTTTCTACCGAAAAATCTTTTCTTCTGACGGACAGATTGATTTACAGCAGGGTACAGCTACCGCCCGAAGTATGCCGTACTATCTTATGGCGGAAAATCTTTTGCAGAATCCGTTACAGGTGATTTTCGGTGTAGGGGCAAACGGTCTTGCACAGACCGTCGTGGGAAGATATACCGCTAACGGACTTGTCAATTTTATTATGATGTGCGGTATGCTGTTCGTTGTGCCGTTGTATTTGCTGATGTCAGCAGGACATTTTCAGTATGGCAAAAATCCCGTTGCTACCTGTTGTGCCGTTCTGATTTGTCTTAACCAGTCGGTGGGACAACCCGATATGCTGAGTATTTTTTCTGTTTTGCTGTTGCTTTATCCGTATATCGTCAATATCACTTTACCTGAAAAATGAAAGACTGAATTTGTATGATGAAAAAACCATTGTTATTTTATCGCTGTCTTGCCAAAGATGTTCTTGACAAGAAAGTTTTACGGAAAACAGTTTCCTATAAAACCTTATCCCAACATATCGGCAAAAGAAAAATGCTTACCCCTCAGCAGACCCATTCCCTTATCAGAAATGCCATTACAGAAAACCGTCCCTTTTTTGCGGGACGGTTCGGCGGTTATGAACTTTCGGCAACCATACAATATCTGGAAAAACGACTGACGGTAAATGCTCCCGTAACCCGACAGCTTATTCATAATGCAGGACTTTTTAACGTCAATACAGATGTACTCAAAGATTTTGCCCGACTGTATCTGAACTCATGCGGTGAACTTGATGTTATCGGCAGACACTGGAACGGTATGGAAAATTATGTTATTTCAGCGTATGCACCCAATGCACAGATTACCGATATGTTCTTTATTGAACCGTATTTTCCGAATGTGGCAGACGTATGGACAAAATCTTTACAAGGCAAGAATGTACTTGTCATTCACCCTTTTGAAAACTCCATACAGCAACAATATCAGAAAAGAACTTTGCTTTTTCAAAATCCCGACATCTTGCCTGAATTTCATCTCGTTACCCTGAAAGCCGTTCAGACTATCGGCAACCATTCCGACAACCGCTTTTCCACTTGGTTTGATGCTCTGGATTATATGTATCAACAAGCTATGCAGTATAATTTTGATGTGGCATTGGTCGGGTGCGGTGCTTATGGGTTTCCGCTTTCGGCAAGGCTCAGACAACAGGGGAAAACCGTTATTCATCTTGGCGGTGCTTTGCAGATTCTTTTCGGCATAAAGGGAAAACGCTGGGAAACACTTTCTGATTTTGCCTATGTCAGAAATCTGTTTAATGAAAACTGGATATATCCCTCAAAAGAAGAAACAGTCAGCGGTGCGGACAGCATAGAAAACCGTTGCTACTGGTGAATACAGTTAAAATTTACCATAAAATATTACCTGTAAATTGATGTTTTTGATAAACAAAAAGGAGTAATGATTGATGAAAGAAAACTTAGCTGAAAATTTATTGGCGGAATTATCTGATTTGCCTATGGTAGAAGCGGTGGCGTTAGGTGGTTCACGGGCAAGTGAAAATTATGATGAAAAATCAGATTATGACATTTATTTATATTGTACGCAGAATGTTCCCGAAGAAACAAGAGAAACGCTTTTGAAAAAATATTGTCAGTATATGGAAATAGGCAACCACTTTTGGGAATATGAAGATAACTGTACTCTGAAAAATGGTATTGACATTGATATTTTATATCGAAATCTGGAAACATTCTGTGAAGAAGTAGCCAGCGTAGTCGAAAATTTTGAGGCACATAATGGCTACACCACTTGTATGTGGCATAATCTGTTACAGTGTAAAATTATCTGTGACAAGAACGGCAGATTGTTACAAGCTAAAAAGCGTTTTACTGTTCCGTATCCTGAACAGTTGAAAGTTAATATTGTCAATAACAATCTTGACTTACTGTATCGGAAAATGCCTGCTTATCGTTTTCAACTTGCCAAAGCTGTTGCCAGAAATGATATTATCAGTATTAATCACAGAACTTCAGCATTTATGGAATCTTATTTTGATATACTCTTTGCTCTGAACGGAAAAACACATTTCGGAGAAAAAAAGCTGATTACACTTTGTCAACAACATCTTACGATTTTGCCTGACAATTTTGAA
>CACYBZ010000134.1 GCA_902772795.1 uncultured Ruminococcus sp.
CTGTCAATACCCATACCCATACCGCCTGTCGGTGCCATACCGTATTCCAACGAAGTCAGAAAATCTTCATCAATCATGTTGGCTTCTTCATCGCCTGCTTCACGCAATCTGAGCTGATGTTCAAATCTGCCTCTCTGGTCGATAGGATCATTAAGTTCGGTATAGGCATTAGCCAGTTCACGTCGGGTAACAAAGAGTTCAAATCTTTCCACCAGTGCGGGCTGGTCGGGTTTACGTTTTGTCAGCGGAGAAACTTCAACGGGATAGTCAATAATAAAGGTAGGTTGCTGTAAATTTTCCTCAACATAATCTTCAAAAGCAGTGTTGAGAATGTTTCCCCATGTATCGGTGGGCTTCACTTCCAGTTTCAGTTCCTTGGCAATTTCCTTGGCTTTTTCTGTATCGCCGATAAATTCACCGAAATCTACACCTGTATATTGCTTGACGGCATCAATCATAGATAATCTTTTGAACGGTAACGAAAGGTCAACACTTTCGCCCTGATATTCGATCTGGTCTGTACCGTTGACTGCAAGGCAGGCTTTATTGACTAATTGTTCTGTCAGATTCATCATGCCGTTGTAATCGGTATAGGCTTCATACAGTTCGATAGTGGTAAATTCAGGGTTATGTTTAACGTCCATACCTTCATTTCTGAACAGTCTGCCGATTTCGTATACCTTTTCCATACCGCCGACAATCAATCTTTTCAGATAAAGTTCGGGAGCAATACGCAGATACAAGTCAATGTCCAGTGTGTTATGATGGGTAATGAAAGGTCTTGCCGTTGCACCGCCTGCAATAGTATTGAGTACAGGGGTTTCTACTTCGATATAACCCACATTATCCAGTTCTTCACGGATAGTCTTGATAATTTTACTTCTTGCAATAAAAGTATTTTTCACTTCGGGATTTACCATCAAATCAACATAACGCTGACGGTATCTCAAATCGGTATCCTTAAGACCGTGATGTTTTTCAGGCAAAGGAAGCAAAGATTTGGACAGCAATTTCATTTCCCTGGCATGCACGGAAACTTCACCACGTCTTGTCTTGAAGACAAAACCTTTTACTTCGACAATATCACCGATATCCCATTTGGGCATCTGTACCTTATACGTATCTTCGCCGACATCGTTAATTCTTACATAGACCTGCATACGACCGCTACGGTCAAAAACATCGATGAAAGACGCTTTTCCCATATCTCTCCAGCTCATGATTCTGCCGGCAATACAGACATCTTTGCCTTCCAGTTCTTCAAAACGGTCAATAATATCCTTTGCCAGAATATCTCTGTCACTGGTAGTGATTTTATAGGGGTCATTTCCGCTGTCCTGCAATGCCTTGAGCTTGTCACGGCGTATCTGTAAAAGTTCATTTAAGTTCTGTTCATTTTCCTGAACGTCATTGATAGTTTGTTCACTCATAGTTTTTTTCTTACTCCTCTTCTGCCTTGTATACGTCAACAACTTTATATTTGACAGTTTTTCCTGACGGTGTTTCCACATGAACAATATCGTCAGGTTCTTTGTCCAGCAATGCCATACCTACAGGGGATTCGTCAGATAATTTACCGTGTAAAGGGTCAGCCTCATTGGAACCGACGATTTCATATTCATAGTCTTTGTTGGTATTCAGATTGATAACTTTTACCTTGGCACCGATACGTACCTTACCGGTATCAATATCTTCAATAATGACAGCATGTTTCAGAATATGTTCAATTTCAATAATTCTGTTTTCCACTCTTGCCTGGTCATTTTTTGCCTCGTCATATTCGGCATTTTCCGAAAGGTCACCGTAAGAACGGGCAATTTCGATTTTTTCTGCAATTTCGTCACGTTTGGTGGTTTTCAGGAAATCCAGTTCTTTTTCCAGTGTTTCCTTACCTTTGAGTGTCAGTTTTTGTTCTTTAATCATGGTTAATTACATCGCCCTTCTGTTCTTGTCAAATTCATAATTGGTACTGCGTACACAGATTTAATTGTAACATTCTCTGAGAATTCTGTCAAGAAAGTTTTTATCAAAAATTTATTGCGGTAAAACAAGATGTCTGTTATAATAATCTGACAGTAATTTTTTGCAAGAGAGGAAATGAACGGTATGAAACTCGGAATGGTAGGTTTACCGAACGTAGGAAAAAGTACGTTATTCAATGCAATTACCAATGCGGGAGCACAGTCAGCAAATTACCCGTTCTGCACGATAGAACCGAATGTAGGTGTTGTTTCTGTTCCCGACAAACGGCTTGACAAACTCGCAGAAATGTATCAGCCTGACAAATTCACCCCTGCGACAATTGAATTTGTGGATATTGCAGGACTGGTCAAAGGAGCGTCCAAAGGTGAAGGACTGGGAAATAAATTTCTGGCTGACATTCGTGAAGTAGATGCAATCGTCCATGTGGTAAGATGTTTTGATAATGATGACATTATTCACGTTGACGGTAGTGTCAATCCGTCGAGAGATATTGAAACGATTAATCTGGAACTGGTATTATCCGATATTGAAATCATAGAAAGACGTATTGACAAAACCAAAAAGATGATGAAAGCCGATAAAAAATATGGTGTTCAGGCAGAATTTTTCGAGAAAGTCAAAAGTGTACTGGAAGAGGGCAAATCGGCAAGAAGTATAGTATGTACGGACGAAGAAAAAGAATGGTTGAGTACCGTTGCCTTACTGACAAACAAACCAATAATTTATGTTGCCAACGTCAGTGACAGTGATTTTTCAGACGGTATAGAAGACAATGCCTATTATCAGCAGGTCAAAGCCATTGCTGAAAGTGAACATTCTGCGGTACTGCCCATATGTGCGGAATTTGAAGAACAATTACTCAATATGGACGCAGAAGAAAGAGCAATGTTTTTAAGTGATATCGGACTGGAACAGTCAGGACTTGACCGCCTGATTACGGCTTGTTATGATTTACTGGGACTGATTTCTTATCTGACAGCGGGAAAACCTGAAGTAAGGGCATGGACCATCAAAAAGGGAACAAAAGCACCACAGGCAGCAGGAAAAATCCATACGGATTTTGAAAGAGGCTTTATCCGTGCCGAAGTCATTGCTTTCGACGATTTAATGAAATGTGGTTCTATGACAACCGCCAAAGAAAAAGGATTAGTCAGAAGTGAGGGAAAAGAATACGTCATGCAAGACGGTGATATTGTCCTTTTCCGCTTTAATGTATAATCTGC
>CACYBZ010000135.1 GCA_902772795.1 uncultured Ruminococcus sp.
AAATCCTGCCAAGGGGCTTTGCCCCTTGACCCCACCGACTTTTTGAAAAAAGTCGGACAAAAACTTTTAAGGCTCACTTCGTTCGGATTATTTTCTGTACGTTTTCCAAAATCTGCGAATGCAGATTTTGCCTTAAAGTTTCGGTCAAGCCTTTTCAAAGGCTTGCGGGGTTCAGGGGCGGAGCCCCTGATAGGGTTGAGGGGCAAAGCCCCTCACGGGGGTTCGGGGGCGGAGCCCCTGATAGGGTTGAGGGGCAAAGCCCCTCGCGGGGGTTCGGGGGCGGAGCCCCTGATGGGGTTGAGGGGCAAAGCCCCTCACAGTATCCCGTAAGACAAGATTATAACACTTAACCTTTTAGATTTCAATAAAACTGTTCAGATAAAATGAGTAAATGTAACATGACCTGACTTTTTTCTTCAGCGTGGCGGAAAGTCCGGTCTTGTAGAGTTCAAGCTGTAAGGCATATTTTTCTTTCAGCTCATACATATCCTTGACATAATCGGTCTTGTAGTCAATAATGATGAGTTCGCCGTTTTCTTCAAAAGCACAGTCCACCGCACCTCTCAACAGATGTTCTTCTTCGCAATCGGGATATCCTGTCAGTCGGGCACTTACCATGACTTCAAACTGAGTTTCACGGTATTTTTTTGGAGCATGGATATATCGTTGCATAATGGGTGTTTGCAGACAGCGTGTAATATAATTGATAGTGATGAGCTTTGCCTGTTCTTCCGAAAGATATTCGTATTCAACAAGACGTTCCAGTTCTTCCTGTGGGTTGACGGTAGCTTTTTCGATATCAGCACATTCCATAAAACGATGCATAGCTTTTCCCCGTTCGGTGGCAATACGACTGCCTTTATCTTCAAAGGCAAAGCGGTTAAGACTGCTGAAATAATGTGTTGCCATTGATGACGGTGTAACGACACTCGGCACATTGACGGAATTCTGATAGGGGTACACTTCCTGAAAACGCTTATTCAGTGCAGAAATATTGATAGTACTTTCGGCGAGGTTTTCTGATTCAGATGATGTCTGTTCGGTTGTTTCGGAGGGTTGGGGGGTATCTTCAATACTGTCAATTTCGGTGAAAATACGATGATATTCCCTGAAAGGATAGTCGGGGTTATGGGCGATATTGCGGAGAAAGCTGGCATTGGCATATTTCCATAACGGATTGTTCTGATTGTCCTGAGGTTTCATCATCAGCAGGACGGCGATAAGCCAGTGAAGCATATAATTGTTTTTGAGCAGGACTTCGCTGTTGATACCGTGATAAACGGCGATTTCCAGAGAAATTTTATTGACAATTTTTTCGATACCTTTCAGCGACCCGACGATGTGTAATTGTTCTCTTGCCCTTGTCAGAGCAACATAGAGAACTCGCAGTTCTTCGGCAACTTCGTCGCTTTTCAGTTTGTTTACCAGAGCGTCGTAAAGAAAAGTTCTCTGAGTGACTGAGGTAACAGCGTCTTTAATCTGCAATCCCACGCCATAGGAACGGCTGAAATAGACTTTGTCGGTATAATTTTTGGGCTGGCGACCTGTATTGGCGATAATACATATCGGAAATTCCAGACCTTTGGAATGATGAATGGTCATGATTTTCACGCAGTTGCCGTCTGTTGACGAACCCGTCTGCGCTTCAGGTTCTGCCCCTGTTTCGACAGCGTGGTCAATGTAACGGATAAAGCCTGTAATACCTCGGTTCTGGTCATTTTCAAAATTCTTGGCACACTCATAAAGCAGACGGAGATTATTCAGAATAATTTCCCCGTTGACTTGTGCCACAGCAAATTCTGTAATAGCGGTTTTGCGGTAGATAAGGTTAATCAGCACATCAGCGGGATTGTTGGCAGAAAGTTCCCGATAATATTCGATATCGGCAACAAACTGACGTACTTTTTCATTATGTTCGCTTTCGGTGATAATATTGCGGTACAGCAGAGCCGTTCTGTCGGTATTGCAACGGATCTGAGCAACTTCCTGAGGGGTAAAGCCGTAAATCGGACTGACTAACGTGGAATATAGCGGAATATCCTGCAAAGGATTGTCAATCACCCGTAACAGGTCAACGACCATCTGGACTTCTTTACAGTCGAGCAATGATGTAGTTGTTTCGGTGACAACGGGTATTTCCTGACTGCGTAAATAATCTGTCAGCGTAGTGGTATCCTTGACGGTACGCATTAAAATGGCGACATCTCTGTACTGAGCCTTTCTGGTGGTATCGCCGTCTTTGACATCATATTTTCCGACGGTATTCTGTATGATTTCGGCAATTTTTTTTGCCTCGTAAAGATTGGTGATTTTTTTGTTTTTATAGGTAAGATTGTTGATATGAAAATAAACGTCATAAGGGTTATTGCCCTGATAGTCAGCACCGCATACCAGATAATCTTCGGGAAGATATTCCAGATTCCCCAAATCTTTCTGCATGAGCTGGGAAAAGACAAAATTGACATAATCCGTCACACCATAACGACTGCGGTAATTTCGTTTCAGGATAATATTTTTTGCCTGACTGTCAGGAAGTGTATCATAGATATTGCGTCTGCCGATAAAGATGTCAGGCATAGCCTGTCGGAAGCCGTAGATACTTTGTTTGACATCACCGACAACGAAAAGGTTTTTGTCGTTCTGACTGATGATTTTGAAAATAACGTCCTGAAGCTGATTAACGTCCTGATATTCGTCAACGATGACCTGTTTGAAACTCTGGGAAAGAATTTTTCCTTCATCGGTGACAGTATAACGGATACCGTCGGTTGTATATTCACCGTTTTCTGTTTCCTGTGCCAGCGTAAGGAGGGTATAGCGTTCGATATCGGGAAAGTCCATGACGTTTTTTTCCCGTTTGCGTTGGGTGTAGAGTTCGTCAAAGTCGGTGATAAATTCTGTCAGCAGGGTAATATCGGCGGTGGCTTTGCGAAGTTGTTCCCTGAGTTCATCATCGGTAACGAAAAAGCGGTTTTTCATTTCGGTGACGATTTTCTGTATGGTTTTGCGGTTGTTCTTGTAGTTTTCGTAGATGAGTTTTCCCTCGTCACTCAGACCACGCAGTTGCAGGAGTTTTTCAGAAAAAGTGTCGTGATACAGACATTGCTGAATATCGTCAAACGTCTGGCACCGGGAAAGACGGGTAATGAAATTCTTGTCAGCGAGGTGCATGGCAAGACGTTCATCATAGCGTTTGGTTTCGCTGAGAATATCGGTATGTTCCAGTTCGTCAAAAATCTGACAGCTGTCCTCCATAAGACCGCTGATATAGATAATGTCTTTTCGGGCTTTGCTGACGATATCTTCTATCCATATGCAGTGACGGATATCCTGCTGTGCATTATGCAGAGTGGCAAGCATATTTTCAAGCCACTTTTTCGGAAAGGGAAGAGCGGAGAGAAATTCATGAAAGCGGATAACGGTATCTTTCAGACCTGTATCACTGTCGGCGGTGGTGAGGAGTGACGCAAGGTTTTTGAAATCCTCTCTGGGATAGTACTTTTCGGCAATTTCTTCGGCAGCCTTATATTTGAGGGCTTTCAGTTCGGAACTGTCAGCGATACGGTAATCGGGAGAAATGTCAAATCGGGTATACGACATTTTCACAACATCACGGCAAAAGCTGTCAATCGTACTGATATGAGCCTTGTCAATCAGTAACTGTTGATTGCGTAAATGGGTTTCGTCAATCCGGGGATTGTCAGAACTTTCGTCAAGAAGCTGGGTAATGCGTTTGTTGATACGGTTTTTCATTTCGTCCGCAGCGAGGTTGGTAAAAGTAACGATGAGAAGTTCATCAGCCATAACCCCTGTATTTTTATCGGTGAGCAGCTGGATAACTCTTTCCACCAGAACAGCAGTTTTTCCGCTGCCCGCAGCAGCGGATACCAGTATGGATTTATTCTGTTCGTTGATAGCCAGTTGTTGTTCGTCATTCCAGATGACTTTACTCATTTTCTTCACCTGCTTTCGGTTTTGATGACGGTATGATATTGACAGGCATACCCTCTTCAAAACGGCATGAATTTCGATAAGGACAGTAACGGCAGGGAAGTTCACAGATTTCGTTTTTCTTACCTGTGGGAACGGAATTGATATAGCCGTTCAGCAACATATGTGACATCTGCCGTATTTTATCATCGACGAGTTCAAAAATCATACGGAATGTGCCGTGATTTTTATCGCCGTCAATGAGATAGGGTTCACTGTAACCGCTGAAAGAGATTTCCTGTTTTTTGGAACGCTTGTTGATACCGAATCTGACAGGAATAAATTTTCCTTCGCCGGTTTCCTCCATTGCCATGACGACATCAATATTCCGCAGAAAAAGACCGTTTGCCCTGAAATGCTGATTTTTTTCTGTACTGATGATGTTTCGGGATTCGGGGGTATCGCCGTAACCCTGCGTGACAGGGGAAAATTCCTTGGCCGGCAGATAGCTCACGCCTGCGGGTTCGATGTTGTCGCCATAGAGTTTCGTACCGTTGCGGATAATTGCCGAAAGGTAAATAAACATCTGTAAACTAAGCCCCATTTCCATATCACAGCGTCTTAATTCCTTGTTGCCCGTCTTGTAGTCGACAATTTTGATATAGGTTTTGCCGTCAACGGGATTTTTGAACAGGTCAACACGGTCGACAAAGCCGACGACCGAGGCAGTACCCTCCTGTGTTTTGACGGTATATTCATCAATCTGATTGTGCAGGTGATAAAAATTTTCGTCTTTTGGGCTGATACCGATAGAGAGTTCAAAATCAACGGGACGGAAAAGACTGACTTTCAGTTCTTCCAGCATACGGAAAGCGAGGGTGACACAACTGTTCAACGCCCGTCGTACCATGTAATCGGTTTTGTTGTCAGGAATTTTGCCGTTCTGATATTCTGCATGGATAAAGCTGTCAATGATTTCCCGTATGATTTGGGGAATGTCATAGTTTTCGGTATGATGAATCATATCTTCAATGTGTTCATGTTTGAGAAATTTTTCCATGACATAGTGAACCAGTGTTCCGTACTGACGGCTGTCAATTCTGGCTTTGCGTCTTTCTCTGAGTTTCAGACCGTTCTTGCAGAAATAGAAATAACCGCAGTGATAGAAATCCTCGATTTTGGAAGCGGAAAGATGGAGATTTCGGGAATATAAGGCTTTTGCGGTATCGCTGTTGATTTGCGGTTCTGATTTTTCGGTATAGGCTTTGATGCCCTGAAGAAGCGGGGCATATTTTTCATCGGCAAGAAAATACTGTTCCAGAGCTTTGGTATCGGGAGAATGGGTTTTCAGGTTAGCGACGGTATGTTCAAAGGTCTGTTCCTTACTCCAGAGATGATTTTCGTTCAGGGAATAGCTGTCATTCTGATGCTGAGGCTGTATACGAGGCAGAATTCTTTGTATTTGTGTGACAATGGTAGACGGCAAAGTTCCCGACCCGTCAGCAGTGTTGGTGTAATAGGAAATATACAGTTTTTCGGAAGCACTGGCAACAGAGGAATAGGCGTTGTATTGTTCTTCGGCGGACAAGTCGGCTAATGTACTGTTCATCGGCAGACCTAAATTTAACAGAAGTTGTCTTTCATTGTCGGTAAAGATTCCGCCTGACGTGGGTACAGCGGGGAAAATGCCCTGTACAGCACCGATAACAAAGATAACTTTAGGGGCTCCCAGTCGGGTACGGCCTGCTGTTCCGACGGTAACGCTGTCAATGCTCAACGGCTGATTGGCGATTTGTCTGGCATTGACGGCAAGGGTAAACAGTTCGTGATAGCGTTTTGCAGTAAGCTGAGTATGTTGCAGAACATCTGCCATTTTGGAGATGATTTCGGTCACGAAATTCCATACCCTGGTATATTCATCGACCAGTTCCAGATGTTCCTTTTCGGTAAGTTGCTGGATTTTCAGATCAGTTTTTTCTTTCACGCCGAAATGCTCAATCAATAAGGCAATCTGTCTGGACAATGACAGACCGTCAGTCAATCGGGTATTTTCCTTGAATTCCTGTAAGAAGGACAAGACTTCCTGACGGATTATTTCGGCTTTTTGCAGATGTTCCGCTTCTTCGGGAGTCATTTCCCTGTCATCAAAGCCGTTGATATTTCTGGTAAAGGGTTCAGTCCATTTCGGCGACCAGACGAAAATATAATTTTCAATGACAGCGATATCGTCATAGTCATATCTGGTAATACCTGTTTTCAGCATACGCAGAATACTTTCGGTGTTGTAGTTGCCGTTGACGGCATCAAAGGCATGGCGGATAAAATTGACAAGCGGTTTGGCATTGATATTTTCGGGTTTATCCATAAAATAGGCAATACCGAACTTGTCGAACATAGGGTCAAGAATTCCCCTGTACAGCGATTCATCACGACAGACAACGGCGATATCTTTATAGCGGTAATTTTCTGTGAGTGTGAGTTTTTTAATCTGTGTTGCCACATACTCACATTCTTCATAGATATTCACCGCCGAGTACAGAAACACATTTTCGACGGCGTTTTTATAGACTTTTACAGGAAAAGCATAGATATTTTCTTCAATGGCCTGAATATCGGGTCTGGAGGTTCTTTTGTTTTCGATAAAGGGCTGATAGATTTCATCGATATCGTGAAAACACTGTTTTGCCAATGCACGGATTTTATGATAGGTGTCAACGGTGAGTTTAAAGCGGATACTTTCGGTATTGATTTTGTTGTTTCTGCTTTCAGCGTTGAGTGTCATATAGATATCCTGTGTCTGTGACATAATCGCTTTCAGAACGTGATATTGCTGACCTGTAAATCCCGTAAATTCATCAATAAAGACAACATAGTCTTTAAAAATCTGATGTTCCGTAATTTTTTCTGCGACATAGGATAGAATATCCTGATTATTGATATAATTTTCATTGACCAGAGCGTCATATGTTTCGAGTAAAAACGAAGTTTCCTCCAGTTTTTGTTTCAGGGTAGGATTTTCAATGACCGTTTTCAGCGACAGCAACGCTTTGGGCGTGATACGGTTGCTTTTATACTCTTTTACGGTGTCAAGCATGATATTGACAAAATTTTTATTTTTGACTTGTCGTTCATAGAGTGTCAGACGGTCACTGCACTGCTCAATAGCCATACTCATCAGAATTTTTGACGTTCCTTCATCAAGAAAATCCTTGCGGAATCCGCCTTTCAGAGCAAAGACATATTCTGTCATTCGTGAAAAACTGAGAATTTTGACATTATTCTGCAGGGCTTTGTTTTCATCAAGAAAATAAAGTCCTGTTTCAAAGGAAAACTGTTCAGGAATAATAACCAGTACATCACGGTTTTCACGGATATATCGTGTAGCGATTTCCCGCAGAGAATAACTTTTGCCACTGCCACTGCGACCTGTCAGTAAATGTAACAATGAAATTCACATACCTTTCTATCATAATTTTATACCGAATCTTATTATATAGGATATAAATTGTTTTTACAAGGTATTTCACTTTTGAAATTATTGTATTGACAAAATTTACAGCTTTGCTATAATCTTTCCCAAAGAGATTTTACAGCAAAGAGGGATTATCAATGAAAAAAGTATTATCTGTAATGATACTGGCAGGTTTTGCGGTGAGTTGTCTGTTATGCGGTTGCGGGGATAAAGAGCAGAAACCGACGGCAGATACATCTTCCGCAGTAAGTGAAGAAACCGTCACAGCCGTTCCCACGCAGACGACCACCGAAATTTCCACAGAAACTATCGTGATAGATACCGC
>CACYBZ010000136.1 GCA_902772795.1 uncultured Ruminococcus sp.
AAGGGCGTTGCCCTTAAAAATCCCATCAGGGGCTTTGCCCCTGAACCCCACAAGCCTTTAAAAAGGCTTGACCGAAATTTTAGTTTTTGTCGCCCTGAATTCCAGAACATTGGTTATGGCGAATATTCCCGAAAGTTTTTGATTGAACTTTTTTCAAAAAGTTCATGGGGTTGAGGGGCAAAGCCCCTCATAGGGGTGCGGGGACAACGTCCCCGCCTGAACACAAGGAGAAAATACGCATGACAAAACAACATTACCGATATGTAACACTGTTTACTGTACTGTGCGTCACGACTGTTACAGTGCTGATACTCAATCTTTTTGCAGGCAGTTCAGCGGTTTCCGTTGCACAGGCGACAGACATACTTTTCGGAAAGTCCGATAACCCGACATTAAGCAACATCATTTTCAAAATCAGACTTCCCAGAGTCCTGAGTGCCTGTATATTGGGCGGTGCCCTGGCTCTCTCGGGATATCTTTTACAGACTTTCTTTCATAATCCCATTGCAGGGCCTTTCATTCTCGGTATTTCGTCAGGAGCAAAACTCATTGTCGCTGTGGTAATGATATTTTCCGCAGGTCTGTTTTTCCGTGTGAGTTCTGCTTTCATGATTATTTCCTCGTTTTTCGGGTCAATGATAACCCTTGTCCTTGTGCTGATACTCTCACGGAAAACCAAAAACACCGCATTACTGGTAGTCAGCGGTGTCATGATAGGCTATATCTGTTCGGCGGTGACGGACTTCCTGATTACCTTTGCCAGTGATTCCGATATTGTCAACCTGCGTAACTGGTCGATGGGCAGTTTTTCGGGAATGACAATGGAAAATGTCCGTGTGATAGCGATAACCGTAACGGTCTGTTTTATACTGACATTTCTTCTGGCGAAACAAATCGGCGTTTATCAGCTCGGCGAAAATTATGCCCTTAATCTCGGGGTGAACGTCCGACGGCTGAAAATATGGCTTATCATTCTTTCAGGAATGTTTTCCGCCTGTGTCACAGCCTTTGCCGGCCCTGTATCGTTTGTAGGCATTGCCGTTCCTCACATCATCAGGGCAATGTTCAAGACTGCAAAACCTCTTGTACTGATACCGTCCTGTTTTCTCGGCGGAAGTATTTTCTGTATGGTGTGTGATATGATTGCCCGTACTGTCTTTTCCCCCACGGAACTGAGTATCAGTACCGTAACCGCTATTTTCGGAGCACCTGTGGTGATTGCAGTCATGATGAAAAAAAAGAAAGGACAGTTCTGAGTTATGGCACTGCAAACAGATAATCTTACTGTCGGTTACGGCAACACACCGCTGATTGCCGATATTGCCCTGCACGTCCGAAAAGGCGAAATCATGACGCTTATCGGTGCGAACGGGTCAGGTAAATCCACCATTCTCAAAACCATTTCGGGATATCTTCAAAAACTGAACGGCAAGATATTTTTCAACGGTACGGATACAGACACAATCTCTCAGAAAAAAAAGTCGGAAATTTTGTCTGTCATGCTTACCGACAGAATCAGTACGGAACTGATGACGTGCCGTGACGTGGTAGAAACAGGCAGATATCCGTATACAGGTTATTTCGGCATACTTTCCGCTGATGACAGAAAAGCCGTCGATGAAGCCATACGGCTTGTGGATATGCAGAATTTCGCCGAAAAGGATTTTTCACAGGTCAGTGACGGACAGAAACAAAGGGTCATGTTAGCCAAAGCCATCTGTCAGGAACCTGATATTCTGATTCTGGACGAACCGACTTCCTATCTGGATATTTACCATAAAATACGGTTTCTGGAGGTCGTGCGACAACTTGCCGATGTCAGAAAAACAGCCGTAGTCATCTCTATGCACGAACTGGACTTTGCCCAGAAGATTTCCGATTATACGGTAGGTATCAAAGACGGAGAAATTACACATTACGGCAGACCCTGTGATATTTTCACCCGTGAGATTATCTGCGAACTGTTTTCCATTCCCGAAAATCTGTATACCAAATATTTCAGCTGTTCTTTCTGAACATCGTTTTTGCTACTTAATAAACATATTTACATAAATAAAAGAAAGGATTTTCAATGATGAAAAAAATCGTAAAAATTATGCTGGCAAGTATGCTTGTCCTGTCCGTGATAATGATATCCGCCTGCAGTAAGTCCGACAACACGACCTCTCAGACACAGACAAATACAGATTCTGATACACAGACAGAAGTCAGACCTGTTATTCTTGTGGTAAGTTTCGGTACAAGCTACAACGACAGCAGAGAAAAAACTATCGGTGCGATTGAAAAGGCGATTGAAAAAGCCAATCCCGATTATGAAGTCAGACGGGCTTTCACCAGTCAGATTATCATTGACAAACTCAAAGAAAGAGATAAACTCGAAATTGACAACGTGGAACAGGCTTTTGACAGACTGGTCAATGACGGTGTAAAAAAAGTAGTCGTACAGCCTACCCACCTCATGAACGGTTTTGAATATGACGATGTAGCAAAATCCGCCGAACAGTACAAAGACAAATTTGATATGCTGGTTATGGGAAAACCGTTACTTTCTTCTGATGCAGATTTGAAAAAAATCGCTGAACTTCTTCCGAACATCACCAAAGACTACAACAAGGACGGTACTGCCGTTGTCTTTATGGGACACGGTACAGAACATCAGGCTAATGGTGTTTACGCCAGTCTGCAAAAACAACTGAGCGTCAATAATTATTTCATCGGTACGGTTGAAGCAACCCCCACACTTGACGATGTTGTCAAGGCAACAAAAGACGGCGGTTTCAAAAAAGTCGTTCTTGAACCGCTGATGGTTGTTGCAGGCGACCATGCCAACAATGACATGGCAGGTGATGAAGACGATTCATGGAAATCCGTCTTTGAAAAAGAAGGCTTTGAAGTAGAATGTGTATTGCGTGGTCTTGGCGAATTTGAAGAAATTCAGCAGATGTATGTCGACCATGTCAGCGAAGCCATTGCCGAATTAAAATAATTTACAACTGTAACCAAATATGTTATATTAAGTATAAAAAATAATGCCGTTACCTCTGCGTGACGGCTGTTGTTTTGAAAGGAATATCACTATGAAAAAAATCATCTTTTTATTATGTTTATCCGTTGTCATGATGCTGTCAGGCTGTAACAGTCAGGCAACTTCAGACACCAATACCCCCACCCAAACACCCACAGAAATTCAGACCGAAATACAGACACAAGCCGAAACTTCCACATTATCCGCTGTTACTGATGTACAGGACGGTACATATCGTATTGATGTCCGCTCCAGTTCTTCCATGTTCAAAATCGTTGACTGTGAACTGACAGTGACAGACGGAAAAATGACTGCCGTCATGACATTAAGCGGTAAAGGCTATGAAAAATTATTCATGGGCACAGCCGAACAGGCAGAAAATGCTGATAAAGAACAGTATCTCTTTTTCAAAGAAAATGCTGACGGTAAATATACCTATACCGTTCCCGTTGAAGCTCTTGACAAGGAAATTGATTGCTGTGCATTCAGTTTTAAAAAACAGAAGTGGTATGACCGGGTACTGGTTTTTCAGTCGGACAGCTTACAGAAAAAGGATAAATAACCATGAAAACAGATAATCTTTCTCCCGCCGATATCGAAAAACAAAGTATGGCGATTATCGAAAACGAACTGCAACAGTATGATATTGCTCATCTGAACCCCGTTGAAAAACAGATTCTTAAAAGAGTTATCCATACGACTGCGGATTTCGACTATGTGTATAATCTCCTGTTTTCCCAAAATGCCGTAAACCATGCCCTGTCGGCACTGCAAGACAAAAATTTTGTTATTGTCACAGATACCAAAATGGCACTTTCAGGAATAAGCAAGACTGCTTTGCAAAAACTGCAGGGCGAAATTCGTTGTTTTGTTTCTGACAGCGATGTCATACAACAGGCAAAAAGCCGTGGAGTGACTCGGGCAGTCGTTGCCATGGAAAAGGCTGTCAGATTATTTTCTGACCGTAATGTTATTTTCGTCATCGGCAATGCCCCCACCGCCCTGATACGACTTTATGAACTGATTGACGAAAATAAGATTGTCCCTGCTCTTGTTGTGGGTGTGCCTGTGGGATTTGTCAATGTAGTTCAGTCCAAAAATCTGATTATGTCCGCCGATACCGAATACATCGTTGCCAGAGGAAGAAAGGGCGGAAGTACCATTGCGGTGAGTATCTGCAATGCGTTACTGTATCAGCTCTATGACAGAAATCATGAATAAACCATTGCGTTACGGCTATACCACAGGAACCTGTGCCACTGTCTGTGCCAAAGCCTCCTGCGAAATGTTGCTGACAGGCGAAAATATCACTAAAGCGGAAATCATGACCCCGAAAGGCATTGTTGTTGAATTGGATATTCTGCAAACGGAAATAACCGAAAATCATGTCAGCTGTGCGGTAAAAAAATTCAGCGGTGATGACCCTGACATCACTGACGGTATGTTCATCTTTACCAGATGTGAAAAAATACCGTTCGGATTTGTCATAACGGGCGGTATCGGTATAGGAACAGTCACCAAAGCAGGACTGAATCAGCCTGTCGGGGAAAAAGCCATCAACAGCGTACCACGACAAATGATACTCCATGCCCTTACCGAAATCTGTGAAAAATATGACTATACGGGTGGTATCAAAATCACCGTCTATGCCCCTCAGGGCGTGGAACTCGCCAAAAAAACACTCAATCCCAGACTGGGTATTGTCGGCGGTATTTCCATCATCGGCACAACGGGCATTATCGAACCTATGAGCCACCGTGCTTTAATCGAAACTGTCCGACTGGAAGAAAATGTGTTGCGTCAACAGGGTAAAAAACATCTTTTGCTTACCATCGGCAACTACTCCCGAAATTTTCTTGCCGAAACCTTTCCCGATATTATGGATAAAAGCGTCATGTGCAGTAATTTCATCGGTGAGGCAATCGACTGTGCCCTATCTCTTGCCTTTGAAAGTATACTGATTGTCGGACATATCGGGAAACTTGTCAAACTGGGGGCAGGCATTATGAACACCCATTCTTCTATGGCAGACGGTCGAATGGAAGTGCTGATTACCTGCGGAGTGCTTTGCGATGTTCCCTTACCCGTACTGAAAAAAGTAGCGGAATGTGTCACGGTGGACAGTGCTTTATCTGAGTTTGACAAAATCGGCAGATTGTCAGATGTCTGTGATGTCTTAATGCAACGCATACAGCATTATCTTACAGTACGTGTTCGGGAAAGCGTCAGAATCGGAGCAGTATTATTTTCGGAAAAATTCGGGATTGTCGGCAAAACCCAAAACGCCGACAGTCTTATCCATGCCGTCAAAGGAGAGTATCAGAATGGTTAATTTTGTCGGAGCGTCATGCGGTGCGGCAGACCTGATTACCCTAAGGGGAAAATCATTGCTGGAAAACGCTGATGTGATTATCTATGCAGGGTCGCTTGTCAATCCCGAACTGCTGGACTATGCCCGCAAAGACTGCGAAATCTATAACAGTGCCTATATGACTTTAGACGATGTCATTACCGTTATGGAAAACGCTGAAAAACAACAAAAAATGACTGTCCGCCTGCATACAGGTGACCCCAGTATCTACGGGGCAATCCGTGAACAGATGGACAGACTTGACAGTCTGCATATCCCCTATGCCGTCTGTCCCGGAGTGAGTGCGATGTTCGGAGCAAGTGCCTCACTCAAGGCGGAATACACTCTGCCTGATGTTTCACAGACTGTCATTATCACCAGACGGGGCGGAAAAACACCTGTTCCTGAAAAAGAAAATATTGTCAGTCTTGCCCGACATCAGGCAACCATGGTTATTTTCCTTAGTACGTCCATGCTTCAGGAACTTTCCAAAGAACTGCTTCAGGGCGGTTATTCGGAAAATACACCATGTGCCATTGTCTATAAGGCAACATGGCAAGATGAAAAAATATGCCGTTGTACGGTAAGTACCCTCTTTCAGACGGCTCTTGAAAACCATATCACCAAGACTGCCCTGATTTGTGTGGGGGATTTTCTTGGAAATCATTATTCCCTTTCCAAACTCTACGACAAACATTTCACTACGGAATACCGCAAAGCCGAAAATGACAATTAACCGTTATTTTCTGAGTTTTTATTCATTAAAGGGCTTCGCCCTTTAAAATCCCACAAGGGGCTGCCGCCCCTTGACCCCGCCCACTTTTTTGAAAAAAGTG
>CACYBZ010000137.1 GCA_902772795.1 uncultured Ruminococcus sp.
TATGGCAATACAAGGATTTGATATGGTTATTTACCAAGCGTTCCTTTGTTGTGAGATATAAGCAGACTATTTTAGGGCCTGCTTGGTTATTTATTAATCCGATCATTACCAGTTTAATTTACGCTTTTGTATTTGGCGGAATCGCAGGAATGAGCACAGATGGCGTCCCGCAGATGCTGTTTTATATTTCCAGTACAGCCGTTTGGACGTATTTTGCTACTTGTCTTACCAGTAATGCCTACACCTTTACGGCAAACGCCGGTGTTTTCGGAAAAGTTTATTTTCCTCGATTAACAACACCGATTTCTAATGTGCTTTCTGCCATTATCCTATTTTTTATTCAATTTGCGATGGTGATGGCTTTTTTGGTATTCTATGTAATAACCGGACAGGTATCGCCAAACTGGTGGGCTTTTTCTTTAATTCCGTTAGTGCTGATTCACTTGGGGCTGATGGGAATGGGTTTTGGTATCATTATTTCCAGCATGACGACCAAATACAGAGATTTATCTATTTTGATTGGTTTCGGTGTTTCTCTCTGGATGTACGCTACTCCCATTGTCTATCCGCTTTCGCAGTTGAACGAGCATTTTAACAATCAGGTGTTGCAAACGATAATAAAAATTAACCCTGTTACCATGCCGGTAGAGGTATTTCGTTATGCTGTCATTGGAAAAGGAACAATCGAACCGCTGTTTTTAGGGATTTCATTGGTATTTACAATTGTTGTTTTAGTTTTTGGGATTATGGTGTTCAATAAGGTTGAACGTACTTTTATGGATACTGTTTAATGGAGGAAAACGTGGCTGAAATGGATCATAACAGACCTGTAGCCATACAGGTGTCCGGTGTGAAAAAAATGTATCGCCTCGGTCAAATTGGAGGAGGCTCCCTTCAAGCTGATTTACAGAGTTGGTGGGCAAAAGTCCGTGGCAAAGAAGACCCAAACGCTAAAATAGGCGAAGAACAGCGCAGTAACGGCGAAACCTTTATGGCACTCAACGGAATTGATTTGACGATATATCAGGGAGAAGCAGTTGGTATCATCGGAAGCAATGGCGCCGGAAAGAGTACGCTTTTAAAGCTTTTGTCAAAGGTAACAGCTCCGACCAAGGGTGAAATCGATATTTACGGTCGTATTGCATCTATGTTGGAGGTTGGTACCGGCTTTAATCTTGAAATGACCGGTCGGGAAAATGTATACTTAAATGGTGCGATTTTGGGTATGACAAAATCCGAAATTGATGCTAAAATGGAAGAAATTATTGATTTTTCCGAGGTGAGAGAATTTATTGATACTCCCGTTAAAAGATACTCTTCCGGTATGTTTGTTAAGCTTGCTTTCTCTGTAGCTGCACATCTGGATTCGGAGATCATGATTATGGACGAGGTTCTCGCGGTCGGCGATATGGCATTTCAGAAAAAATGTCTAAATAAAATGCGAGATGCAGCTAAACAGGATGGACGTACTGTCTTGTATGTAAGTCATAATATGAATACAATTCGTCAGTTGTGCGATCGGTGTATTGTTCTTGATAAGGGAAAAGTAGTGTTTGAGGGCAATGTTGACGAAGCAATAGGAATATACTTGGGCGCAAATAAGGAGCTATGCACTCATTTTGATTATGATGAATCATTCCATAACAACAAGAATAGAAAGCAGCAATTATGGATTGATTCTTTAGATATTTTAGAAAAAGATGCACCGATATACAATATAGGAGATAGAGTTAATTTTAGAATTCATTATATCGTTTATGATTTTTTACCTGAGGTAGCTTTCCGATTTGAAATTGGTTCGTCAAATGGAGTTAGAGTTGGAACGGTATTGTCTGCTAATGCTATTTCTTTTGAGAAGGATGAGGTTGGATATATTGATATTTCTATAGATACTATTCATATTGTACCGGGGAAGTATATAGTTGATATGGTTGCATATGATTTTGATTCTAATGGGAATGAACAGGTTCTTGATGGTATTTATCCGGGTTTCAGCATTGAAATACAGGAGAAAGTTGATCGAAACAACCCTTTGATATGGTTACCACAGTATTGGGGATTTGTGCGATTTGAAAATGCAAAATTAGAAAAAATACTATGATTATTCCTAACATCATCAAAAAACAACTGATTAGATTCTATGAATTTGCCCAACCCAAATGGGAAACACTTCAGATTCGCGTGAAGTATCATTTTCGTATCATGAGTATGGCGAAAACGATTCGATACATTCAAAAGACAAATTGTTCCATTTCCAGATTTGGCGATGGCGAATTTGACGGTATGTTCAATGAACGTGACATCGGATTTCAAGAATCATCCGAAGCGTTGCAGCAA
>CACYBZ010000138.1 GCA_902772795.1 uncultured Ruminococcus sp.
CGAAAATACGCCGAATAACTTTTTTGAAATGTTATTCGGCGATAAAGAAAAAAGTCTGATATTGTTATTGATTTTAATTCTGAGTTCCGAGAAAAAAGGTGATACAGGTCTGATTTTCGCTTTGATTTATCTTCTGTTATGAGAATGTACAGGTTAAGGGCTTTGCCCTTAACAATCCCACAGGGGACTCTGTCCCCTCGACCCTTGCCCACTTTTGAAAAAGTGGGTCAAAACTTTTTATGGCTCACTTCGTTCGGACTGTTTTGCTCAGACTGTTCCGCCTTGTTTCTGAAAATTCAGATATTCTGTAAATGGACAAGATGAGCAATAGCGGGTATACTCTCCCCCTGCTGGTTAGATGTGGGGGACATCAGTGCCCCTGTGGCAATAACCAGAATATTATTCAGTTCCTGTTTATACATCTTCTGCAAAATTTTTCCGCAAAGCACACTGGCACAACAACCACAACCGCTCCCACCTGCATGAACATCTTGTTTTTCGATATCATATATCATTTTTCCGCAGTCATTATGCTGATTGGAAATATCTATATTTTCCTTCTCCAACAGTTCCAGCAACAAATCAGAACCTATTTTTCCTAAATCTCCTGTCAGAATCAGGTCATAATCTGAAGGTTGTGTATTGGTGTCAGTGAGATAGGCTTTTATCGTTTCACAGGCTGACGGTGCCATCGCTGAACCCATGTTATTGATATCGGTAACCCCCATATCAATGACTTTTCCTATCGTACAATGTTTGATTCCTATACCGTTATTTCCTTTTCCGACAACTATTGCACCGCTTCCTGTTACCGTCCATTGGGCGGTCGGAGTACGCTGTCCACCGTACTCCAACGGGTAGCGGTATTGTCTTTCTGCTGAACAAAAATGAGATGATGTCACTGCAAGACTTTTATCTGCATAATCACTTTCGACCATCATTCCTGCCAGCAAAAGACTTTGTACCATTGTGGAACATGCTCCATACTGTCCCAGAAACGGAATACCGAAATTCCGTATATTGTAACTGGTACTGATACATTGGTTGAGTAAATCACCGCCGAAAGCTACCTGAATATCCTTACTGTCTATCCATGACTTTCCCAAAGCGAAATCTATGGCTTCACTCTGCATTTTACTTTCCGCCTGTTCCCACGTCTGACAACCCAGTTTTGTATCATTTTCCACCTTGTCAAAATAACCGTTAAGAGGTCCTTCGCCTTCTTTTTTTCCTACCACACTGGCAAAGCCGATAATAAACGGTGTATTGACATACTCTATTGTATATTGTCCTTTTCTTTTCATTGTGACCAACCTCATCTGTAATTTTTATAGCAAATATTTGTTTCTTTGATTTTGCCGACTTCTGAAAAGTAAATTTTCTTTCAGACCACACAGACTTTTCAGAAAAAATCGTTTTGCTGATATTTTGAGCATTATGATAAATATTATATATTAAAATATCTGGAAATTTAATCGGAATATTGCCAAAATCAACAATATTTTTCTGAATTATTGCCCCAACGCCGAATATGTGGTATTATTCTTTACGAGTGGTATTCTCATAGAAACTGCATCAGAAAAAATGTTGTCACATTCAGTTGAGTTTATAACGGAGGTGATAGCTTGAACATTGGCATTATCGGAGCAGGAAGAGTCGGCACATCTATAGCGAAATATATCAGTAAATCTTCCTGTCACACCATAACGGGATTTTACAGTGAACGGTATGAGGACGCTGTAACATCAGCCGATTTTTGTCACACCAGACCATTTCAGACCCTTTCACAACTGGTTTCGGCAAGCGATACCCTTTTTATCACTGTCAACGACAGTCAGATAAAAAACGTATGGGATTGTATTGACAAACCGTCAGCAGGCAATAAAATCATATGTCATTTCAGTGGCTCATTGTCCTCTGATGTCTTTGCCTTTGCGAATGACTACTCCATCTGTACGGGCAGTATTCACCCCGTATATGCATTCAGTGATAAGTTTTCTTCTTATCGGGAACTTGACAAGGCTGTCTTTACCGTTGAAGGAGATAAATTTTTCGTGGACAGTATGAAAGATTTGTTTTCGGCATTCGGAAACAGAATTTTCACTATCGACAAACAGTACAAGGCGTTATATCATGCCGGTGCTTCTATGGCAAGCAATCACCTGACAGGACTTTTACAGACGGTGGTGGATATGCTGTTGCAATGCGGTTTCTGCGAAGAAGAAGCCTATACTGTTCTGCGACCGCTCATGACGAACAATCTGCAAACGGCACTGGAAAAAGGTACGGTCTATGCTCTGACAGGGCCTATCGAACGGGGCGACATCGCCACCGTACAAAAACATCTGACTGTACTCAATACGGAACAAAAGGCAGTATATCAGGCACTCGGCAGACAGGTTATTGCCACAGCAAGACGAAAACACAGAGATAATCCGCTGTTACAGAACCAATATGAACATATGGAAAGGATTTTATCAGAATGAAAGGAAACAAAACAACCGTTCTGACATTTCAGCAATGCAAACAGACAGGGAAAAAAATCAGTATGCTTACCGCCTATGACTACTCTACCGCCAAATTAATGGACAGTGCAGGCATTGATGCCATACTGGTAGGCGATTCATTAGGAAATGTCATGTTAGGGTATGAGGACACGATTTCTGTCACAATGGAAGATATGATACATCACGGAAGAGCCGTTGCCAGAGGGGCTAAAAATGCCATGGTAGTGGTAGATATGCCGTTTATGTCCTATCAGACATCAGTCTATGATGCGGTAGTCAACGCAGGACGTTTGATGAAAGAAGCCAGAGCCAATGCCGTCAAACTGGAGGGCGGTAAGGAAATCTGTCCGCAGATAAAAGCCATCACTGACGCAGGTATTCCCGTTGTGGCACATCTGGGCATGACACCGCAGTCTGTCAACGCTTTCGGCGGATTCAAGGTACAGGGCAAAACACAGGAAAAAGCACAGAAATTACTGGACGATGCCAGAGCTGTAGAAAAAGCAGGAGCGTTCTGTATCACTCTGGAATGTGTGCCATCAGCACTGGCAAAGAAAATTACGGAAACGGTTTCCGTTCCCACCATCGGTATAGGAGCAGGTAAAGACTGTGACGGACAGATTCTGGTCTACCAGGATTTACTGGGAATGTTTTCCGACTTCACCCCGAAATTCGTCAAGAAATATGCCGATGTCGGTACAATGATGAAAGAAGCGTTTGAAAATTATATAGCTGAACTGGATAACGGCAGTTTTCCCACAGAAAAACACGCTTATACCATAGATGAGGAGATTGTCAACAATCTCGTGTAATAAAAAGGAGTTTATTTATGAAAGTCGTTAACACAATCGAAGAAGTAAGAGCAATCGTAAAAGAATGGAAAAGTAATGGTCTTTCCATCGGACTTGTTCCCACCATGGGCTATCTTCATGAAGGTCACGCCAGTCTTATCAAAAAGGCAAGTCAGGAAAATGACAGAGTGGTTGTCAGTGATTTTGTCAATCCGACACAGTTCGCCCCCAACGAAGATTTTGAAAGCTATCCCAGAGATATCGAACATGATTCCGCCGTTGCCGAAGAAAACGGTGCGGATATCATTTTCAACCCTGACGTTGAAGAAATGTATGACAGCAAAGCGGTGACATTTGTCAATATGACGGGTCCTACCGAAGAACTCTGCGGAAAAAGCCGTCCGATTCATTTCAAAGGTGTCTGTACGGTAGTGAGCAAATTATTCAACATCGTCACACCCGACAAGGCTTATTTCGGACAGAAAGACGCTCAGCAACTTGCCGTCATTATGAAAATGGTCAAAGACCTGAATTTTGGTGTGGAAATTGTTCCTTGTCCTATCGTGCGTGAACTTGACGGTCTGGCAAAAAGTTCACGAAATACCTACCTCAGTCCTGAAGAACGTAAGTCGGCTCTGGTACTGCACAAAGCACTCAACGCTGTCAAGAAACTGATTCTGGACGGCGAAAAGGATACCAGAATTCTGGAAGAAAAACTGACACAGATTATTCATACGGAACCACTGGCAAAAATCGACTATGCAGAGATTGTCAGCTTTCCCGACATCGTTCCGCTGGACTATCTGAAAGGGGATTTTCTTGTAGCTGTTGCCGTATACATCGGCAGAACCAGACTGATTGATAACTTCATCATCGAAAACGGAGAAGAAAAATAATATTGGACAGGGGAGGCAAATACCCTTATGTTGGTTACCATGCTCAAAGGGAAGATTCACCGTGCAGTAGTCACACAGTCCGAACTGAACTATGTGGGGAGTATCACGATTGACCCTGTATTGATGAAAGCGGTCGGCATTTATGAATATGAAAAAGTCCAGATAGTCGACATCGAAAACGGAAACCGTTTTGAAACATACACTATCGCAGGAGAAGAACATTCGGGTATGATATGCCTGAACGGTGCTGCCGCAAGATGTGTATCAGACGGTGACCATGTGATTATTATGTCTTACTGTCAGCTTGACAAAAACGAAGTTTCCGCACATACACCGAAAGTCGTTTTTGTTGATGAGAACAACCGCATTGTCAGAATAACCGATTACGAAAAACACGGTACCATTGACAATCAATAAAAATGTTTTGGCAATACAAAACCCACAGACAGCTTTCTGACTGTGGGTTTTGGTGAATACAGATTTTCTCTGACTGTACTTTCGGGGAAGGTCGTTAAATTATAGGAAAGACTGTTGTTTATGAAATGTTTTCAGAATATCCGACCACTGTATAAAGGAATTATCCTGATTATTCTTTCCGCATTCTTTTTTGCGTTGATGAATATGTTTGTACAGCTTTCGGGAGATGTTCCCTTTATCCAGAAAAGTTTTTTCAGAAATATTGTCGCCTTTTTCTTTGCGGGGATATTACTGGTAAAAGAAAAAAAGAAAATTTCTCTGCCGAAAAAAGCCTTGCTTCCGTTGATTCTTCGGGCATTTTTTGGAACACTGGGAGTACTGTGTAACTTCTATGCCTTAGGAAAACTGGATTTGGCAGACGCTTCCATACTGAATAAGATGTCACCGTTTTTTGCGATACTGTTCAGTATTTTTCTGCTGAAAGAAAGAATCAGGCCTGTACAGATGCTGATTGTCACAGGAGCTTTTCTGGGAGCGATGTGCGTGGTAAAGCCAAGTTTTGCCAACACCGCTACATTTCCTGCACTGATAGGGCTATCCAGTGGTATGTGTGCAGGACTGGCTTATACCTTTGTCAGAATGCTGGGACAACGTGGGGTAAAAGGAGCAGTAATTGTCTGTTTCTTTTCGGGATTTTCCTGTCTGGTGACATTGCCTGTACTGCTGTTGGATTTTCACCCGATGTCCTGGTTTCAGCTGACTATGCTGATTCTGGCAGGACTTTCCGCTTCAGGCGGACAGTTTACCATTACTTCGGCTTACTGCTATGCACCTGCCAAAGATGTTTCCATTTATGACTATTCACAGATTATCTTTTCTGCCACACTCGGATTTCTGGTGTTCGGACAAGTTCCCGACTGGCTGAGCTGGGTGGGTTATTTCACTATTTTCGCCATGGCATTTGCCATGTTTATGTATAACAGACGTAATGTTCAGCAGACAGAAAAAAGTTCTTCTTAAAATAATTTCAGACTGTATCATTGTCTGACAGACAGCCGTATGAGGCGATTTCCTTACCCGTTTCACGGGTGGTCAAATTGCAACGCAATTTGACACAAAAAATACACAGTATTTTTTGCAGGAAATCGCCTCATCATTTTCAGACAAAGCACGCTGTTTATTCTGCGTTTTCTGTCTGAGGATTTTCGCTTGTGTCATCGTTTTCATTTTTTTCTATTTTGTGCGAGTCGTGCTTGACTTCGATACCCTCATATTTTTGTTTGAAGTGTACTTTTCCCCTGAACCTGATTCTGCAACTCTCACAAAGAAAGACGGCACGAAAACTTTTATTTTTGGAAACCCATTTTGTCAGCCGTTTGCCTTTTCTGCCACAATCGGGACAAAGTGCATAAAACTGTTTCTTGTCGATAAGGGGACTGTCTATGTCGGTAATCGCAGTATTTTTGAAACACACTCTGTTATAGAAACTGGCATCGACATTCCGAATAAATTTCTGAAACTTTTCGGGATTATACAGTCGGGCAAAACACTTCCACGACAGAACACTGTCATCAATCGCCCTGTGCAGTCTGGTATCATCGAATGTTATACCGATAAGTTCTGCTGCGGTGGAAAGTCCCATTTGTCTGGCAGGGTCTTCCTTTTCCAGACAGTTTTCGCAATAGCTTTGCAGATTGACATACTTCTCCAGAAAATTCAGTGTTCTGTCTTTATAATAATATTCGTGATTGATAATCAAAGTCTGAATATCCGTCAGTCCCCATGTCATAATCACGGCATCTTTTGAAAACGCCGTAAACATTTTGACAACATGGGGATAGGTATTATTGGTATGTTCCAGTTCTTCGGGGTCGATGTGGGTAAGTTCCTTGACTCTGGTAGAAATTTTCTTGGTAATCTGAGGTTTGATAAGCATGGAAAAGCGGTCGACAAGTTCCATACTCTCGTTGACCCTCACCGCACCAAATTCAAATATTTCATTGATAAATTTTCCCGCTTTTCTACTGTAAGACCCGTTCCATTCCAAATCAAGAATTACAAACTCCACTGCTTATCCAACCTCAACCATGTAAAATTCTGTGAATGACCATTGTTTTCGGAAAATTCCGTCATTATCCGTTTTTCCGAAAAATATTATCCGACACTTTCCAAAGTCGGCATGGACAAGGACAAAAACTGCCTTGTCAGGATTTTCAGGGCGAAGTTCTTCGCCTTATTTATTTCGGCTTGCCTGTTTCATGCGTTGTTCTTTGCTCAAAATTTTCTTACGCAGACGTATGCTTGACGGCGTAACCTCGACCAGTTCATCGTCGGCAATGAATTCCAGCGACTGTTCCAGACTCAACGGAGAACATGGTGTCAGTTTCAAGGCATCGTCAGACCCTGACGCACGGGTATTGGTGATATGTTTTTTCTTACACACATTTACGGTGATATCCTCATTTTTGGGATTTGCCCCGACAATCATTCCTTCATAAACGGGAACGCCTGCCCCTAAGAACAATCTGCCTCTTTCCTGGGCATAGAACAGTCCGTAATTGGTGGTTTCTCCCGTTTCATGAGCAACAAGCGACCCCTGATGACGGCTGATAATTTCGCCCTTATACGGTTCATATCCCTCAAAAACGTGGTTCATAATACCGTTACCGTTGGTATCCGTGAGGAATTCACTGCGGTAACCCATCAGACCTCTGGCAGGAATTTTAAATTCAATATGCGTAATACCTGTATCTCTTGTTCCCATGTTGACCAGTTCCGCTTTTCTTGAACCGAGTTTTTCCATGACAGCACCAAGATAAGTATCAGGCACTTCAATAATCAGCATTTCTATCGGTTCACACTTTTTACCGTCGATTTCTTTCATAATGACGGTGGGACGTGATACCTGAAATTCGTAATTCTGACGACGCATGGTTTCAATCAGTATTGAAAGATGTAACTCTCCCCTGCCCGATACTTTGAACGTGTCGGCACTGTCTGTTTCTTCCACACGCATGGCAACATTGGTTTCTACTTCTTTAAACAGTCTGTCACGCAGATTTCTTGACGTAACGTATTTTCCTTCTTTTCCCGCAAACGGAGAGTTGTTGACCATGAACATCATGGAAACAGTCGGTTCATCAATCTGAATGAACGGCAACGGTTCAACACAATCTATTGCACAGGCTGTTTCACCGATATTCAAATCGGCAATACCCGATACACATACGATATCTCCCAGTGAAGCGGTTGTTGTTTCTACTCTTTTCAGTCCCTCAAACTGATACAGTTTGGCAATTTTGATATTTTTGGTCTTGCCGTCCTTTGTGCACAATACGGCACTCTGTCCGCTTTTTACCGTACCTCTTTCCACTCTGCCGATACCGATTCTTCCGACATATTCGTCATAGTCAATATTGGAAAATAATATCTGCATAGCACCGTCAATATCCCCCTGCGGAGGCTGTACTTCCCGAATGATAGTTTCAAACAACGGTTTCATATCCGTTCCCATTTCGTGAGCGTCCATAGAAGCATAGCCATCTCTCGCAGAAGCATATACCACAGGAAATTCCAGCTGGTCTTCATCAGCTCCCAGGTCAATAAACAAGTCCAGAACTTCGTCAACCACTTCGTCAGGTCTTGCTCCGGGACGGTCTACTTTGTTGACAACAACAACAGGTTTCTTGCCCAGTGCCAACGCTTTTTTCAGAACAAATCTTGTCTGAGGCATACAACCCTCAAAAGCGTCTACCAGAAGCAGTACACCATCTACCATAGTAAGTATTCTTTCTACTTCTCCGCCGAAATCAGCGTGTCCAGGTGTATCAACAATATTGATTTTTATTCCGTTGTACATAACTGCCGTATTCTTGGAAAGAATGGTAATACCTCTTTCCCTTTCCAAGTCATTCGAGTCCATTACTCTTTCTGCGACGGCTTCGTTTTCTCTGAAAACTCCGCTCTGCCGTAACAACTGGTCAACCAATGTCGTTTTTCCGTGGTCGACGTGTGCAATAATGGCGATGTTTCTCAAGTTTTCTCTTTGACCCATAAAACTTCCCTCAATTTCTTGTAACGTAAAATATAAAGCAAAATCATTAACGATTTATTATATCATAGAAATAAAGATTAATCAAACTATTTTGCAAAAATAATGACAAAGTTGCTGAAAATTCTGTAACGGCTTTACCGCTGAACCGCCCCGTTCTGTTCTTGTGAAAGCGGGCTTCGGAATAAGTAACAAAATCAGGAAAGAACCATTGTATATTTTCACCGTTTTAATGTGGTGAATTACTTGCAAGAAGAAAAATTTTATGATAAAATACCATTGTCTTTTGGTATGAATAAAAAAGGAGTAATGAATTATGTGCGGTATATGCGGTTTCACAGGGAAAGTAATCGGACGTGATGATGTCATCGAAAAAATGACACAGGTTATCACCCACAGAGGACCCGACAGCAACGGTTTCTATAAAGAACCTGACAGTAAAATTACCATGGGTTTCCGACGTTTAAGTATTATTGACCTTGATGCAGGACATCAGCCCATCTATAACGAAGATAAGACAATGGTACTCACATTCAACGGTGAGATTTACAACTACAAGGATTTGCGTAAAGAACTCATTGCCCTCGGACATCAGTTTTATACGGAATCGGATTCCGAAGTATTAATCCATGGCTTTGAACAGTGGCAGGAAGAACTGCTGAATAAACTCAGAGGTATGTTCGGTTTTGCCATTTACAACACCAAAGACAATTCGCTGTTTATTGCCCGTGACTTTTTCGGTATCAAGCCCATGCACTACACGCAGGCAGGCGAAAATTTCATCTATGCTTCAGAAATAAAGAGTATTCTGGAATTTCCGAATTTTGAAAAGAAATTCAATTACAGAACACTGGACAATTATCTTTCGTTTCAGTATGCCGTACCGCCCGAAACATTTTTTGAGGGAGTTTACTGTCTGTTACCGGGACATTATCTGTGGTATAAGGACGGTAAGGTAACGACTACCCGTTACTGGGAAGCCAGATTCAATCCCGATAATACCCTTACTGAAGAACAGGCAGTCAACGAAATTGAAAAGGTGTTTGAAGATTCTGTCAATGCCCACAAAATCAGTGATGTAGAAGTCGGCTGTTTCCTGTCCAGCGGTGTGGATTCCAGCTATGTTTCCACCTATTTTGCCGACCAGAATACCTTTACCGTCGGATTTGATTTCGGCGAGAAGTATAACGAAATCAGCTGGGCAAAACGACTTTCCGAAAAAATCGGTGTCAGGCACCATTACAAATTAATCAAGTCCGAAGAATTCTGGGACAGTATCCGAAAGGTACAGTACCATATGGATCAACCTCTGGCAGACCCGTCCTGTATAGCACTTTACTTTGTGTCGAAAATCGCCAGTGAACACGTCAAGGTTGTTCTTTCAGGCGAGGGGGCGGACGAACTCTTTGGCGGTTATACCTGCTATAATGACCCGAGAGTTTTCCGAACCTATCAGAAAATTGTGCCTTACGGTGTCAGAAAAGCCGTCTGTCGGCTGATGAAGAAACTGCCTGACATCAAGGGGCGTGACTATCTGATAAGGGCAACACACCCGCTGGAAGAACGCTTTATCGGCAACGCTTTCATGTATGACGTTGACGAAAAAAAGAAAATTCTCAAAGACCCCTCCCTCGCTACCAGACCGCAGGATAAATGCCGACCGTTCTACGACCGTGTAAAAGATTATGACGATGTTACCAAAATGCAATATCTGGATATCAATATGTGGATGGTCGGGGATATTCTGCTCAAAGCCGACAGAATGAGTATGGCAAACTCTCTGGAACTGCGTGTACCTTTTCTGGACAAAGAAGTATTCAAAGTTGCTTCAAAGTTACCGTCCAATCTGAGGGTAAACAAACACAATACCAAATATGCGATGCGTCAGTCAGCGTTAAGACATCTCCCCACAGAAACGGCTGAAAAGAAAAAATTAGGTTTTCCTGTTCCTACAAGAGTATGGCTCAGAGATGAACGCTATTACAATGTTGTCAAGGAAATGTTCAATTCCGAAACAGCAAAGAAATTTTTCAACCCCGACGTTATCACCGCTTTTCTTGACGAACATTTCAGCGGTAAAGAAGACAACAGCCGTAAAGTATGGACAATCTATATTTTTCTGGTATGGTACGAAATCTATTTTGAAGGTAAATATAAGGCTTGAATGCTTTGTCCGACTTTTGGCAAAAGTCGGACAAATTTTTTTCTGCCTGAACGGTCGGCAATCAACTGCCAGTCAGCAATTCGGAAAGAAAAAAATCATTGCTGACATTCAACCCCCAAAAATTAAAGTGCGCAAGCTGAACGCTTATTTTTTCGGCTTACACACTTGATTTTCCACGTCTGAACAGATGTCAACACATCTTATTCAGCTATGACAATGAAAAGTTTTTGTCCACTTTTTTCAAAAAGTGGTGGGGTCAAGGGGCAACGCCCCTTGTGGGATTTTAAAGGGCAAAGCCCTTTAACGAATAAAA
>CACYBZ010000139.1 GCA_902772795.1 uncultured Ruminococcus sp.
AACTTCTGTGTTCTCTGCTGTTTCATTTTCATCGCTGTCTTAGCCACGAAAAACCCTCCTTATTTCGCAAACGGAGCACCCATAAGTTTCAGCAACTCACGAGCCTCTTCATCGGTGTTGGCGGTAGTGACAAAACAAATGTCCATACCTCTTACCTTATCTATTTTATCATAATCAATTTCAGGGAAAATCAGCTGTTCCTTGATACCCATGCTGTAGTTGCCTCTGCCGTCAAAACCGTTGGGATTGATACCACGGAAGTCACGTACACGGGGAAGTGCTACATTGAACAGTCTGTCGATGAATTCATACATTCTTTCCCCTCTGAGAGTAACCTTTGCTCCGATAGGCATACCCTCTCTGAGTTTGAAGTTTGCAACGGATTTCCTTGCACGGCAGACGTGTGCTTTCTGTCCTGTGATAGCTGCCAAATCTCTGAGAATAGCGTCAATCACCTTGGCATTTTCTCTTGCTTCGCCTGCACCGACATTGACAACCACCTTGTCAATCTTCGGAATTTGCATAACACTCTTGTAGGAGAATTTATTCATAAGAGCGGGAGCAACATCATTTTTATATGAGTCTTTCAGTCTTGCCATTTCTTATATCCTCCTTACAGAATTTCGCCGCATTTGACACAGATACGGTTCTTTGTGCCGTCTTCGTTGATTTTGTGACCGATACGGGTAGCTTTCTTGCAACGGGGACAGACAATCTGTACCTTGCACGCATACAAAGCACTTTCTGCCTTGACAATTCCGCCTGCCTCGCCCATTCTCTTGGGTTTGACGTGCTTGGAAATCATGTTTACGCCCTCAACGATGACTTTGCCCTCTTTGGGACTGACTTCGACAACCTTGCCCTTTTTACCCTTGCTTTTACCGCTGATAACGACAACGGTATCACCTGTTTTGACATGAACCTTATTTGCCATATTCCAGCACCTCCATTAAAGCACTTCGGGTGCAAGGCTGAGAATTTTCATATAATCTTTATCTCTGAGTTCTCTTGCAACCGGCCCGAAAATACGGGTTCCTTTAGGGTTTTTATCTTCTTTAATAATAACGGCAGCGTTTTCGTCAAAACGGATATAAGTTCCATCCTCACGGCGAACGCCTTTTGCCGAACGTACAATAACTGCTTTCACTACATCGCCTTTTTTGACAACGCCGCCGGGTGCTGCTTTTTTAACCGAAGCGACCACGACATCACCAATGTTGGCATATCTTCTGCCTGTACCGCCAAGTACACGGATACACATCAGTTCCTTTGCCCCTGTGTTATCGGCAACCTTGAGGTAGGTCTGCTGTTGAATCACAGTAATTCCTCCTTTTCATTATTTCGCCTTTTCGATAATCTCGACTAATCTCCATCTCTTGTCTTTAGAAAGAGGACGGGTCTGCATAATTTTTACTCTGTCGCCAATGTTACACTCGTTGTTTTCGTCATGCACCTTCAGTTTTGCCGTTCTTTTGACAACCTTGCCATACAAAGGGTGCTTTACGCTGTCTTCAATCGCAACAACGATTGTCTTATCCATTTTGTTGCTGACAACTTTGCCGACATTGGATTTTCTCAAGTTTCTTTCGCTCATCACTCAAACCTCCTTCAGTTACGCATTGTCGCTGTTTTCCATCTGTGTGAGTACTGTCTGCACTCTTGCGATATCTTTCTTGACAGCTTTAATACGCATAGGGTTATCCAACTGATTGATAGCCAGCTGGAAACGAAGGTTAAAAAGTTCTTCTTTCAGACTTTTGAGTTTTGCCTGAAGTTCTTCAACGGATAATTCTCTCATTTCTGAAGCCTTCATTACTGTTCACCCTCCGTTTCTTTCTTTACGAACTTGCACTTGATGGGCAGTTTGTTGGCAGCAAGACGCATAGCCTCTCTTGCCATCTCTTCCGAAACACCGCCCAACTCAAACATCACTCTGCCGGGCTTGACAACTGCTACCCAGTATTCAGGTGAACCTTTACCTGAACCCATTCGGGTTTCGGCGGGCTTTTCGGTAATCGGCTTGTCGGGGAAAATCTTAATCCATACTTTACCAAATCTTTTGCAATATCTTGTCATTGCTACACGGGCAGCCTCTATCTGATTGGAAGTAATCCATGAAGGCTCTAATGCCTGAAGACCGTAATCACCGTAAGTTACCTTGTTGCCACGGTAAGCCTTAC
>CACYBZ010000140.1 GCA_902772795.1 uncultured Ruminococcus sp.
CTTTTTCAAAAGTCGGTGGGGTCAAGGGGCAAAGCCCCTTGTGGGATTTTCAAGGGCGAAGCCCTTGAACTGTACACAGACAGGGAGTGTTTTTATGAACAGAATCAATGATACCATCACTGCGATTTCTACCGCCAACGGGGCAGGCGGAATAGGGGTTATCCGCATATCAGGCGAACAGGCATTTTTTATTGCCGACAGAATTTTCAGGAGTGTCAGCGGTAAGACTGTCATTGAAATGAAAGGCTATACTGCTTCTTACGGTTATGTTTACGATGACGATGACAAAATTGATGAAGTTGTTCTGACTGTTTTCCGAAAACCGCACAGCTATACAGGAGAAGATGTTGTCGAAATTTCCTGTCATGGCGGATTGTTCGTGACAAAACAGGTACTCAGGGCAGTTATCCATCATGGCGGAGTACCTGCTATGGCAGGCGAATTCACACAGAGAGCTTTTCTTAACGGCAAAATGGATTTGTCGGAAGCGGAAGCCGTCATGGACATCATTTCCGCCAAAGGAAAAACAGAATCCAGAACCGCTCTGGCATGTCGTGAGGGAAAAATCAGCAGGGAAATATTCCATATCAATGACCTTCTGGTACATTGTGCGTCACATCTTTCGGCATGGGCTGATTACCCTGAAGACGATATTCCCGAAGTGGATAATCATGTTCTGAAAGAAAATCTTGTCAAAGCAAAATCACGCATTGAAAATTTACTCAGAAATTATGATGCTGGTATGGTTATCAAAAAAGGCATTGATACGATTATTGTCGGTAAACCCAATGTAGGAAAGTCTACATTGATGAATCAGTTGACGGGGTATGAAAAATCCATTGTTACCGATATTCCCGGTACAACAAGAGATATCATTGAAGAAACAGTCGTGCTTGGTGACATCACACTGAATCTTTCCGATACCGCAGGACTGCGGGATACCGACAATCTTGTCGAAAAAATAGGGGTAGAAAAAGCAAGGCAGAAAATCAATACCAGTTCGCTGGTACTCGCTGTGTTTGACTCTACACAGCAACTTGATGAGGAAGATATCCGATTACTGGAACTTATCAGGGAATTTCCGTCTGTAGCCATTATCAACAAGATTGACGGAACAAGCAGGATTGATATGGACTATATCAGGGCAAACATGAAAAACATCGTCTGTATTTCTGCCAAAAACGGGGACGGTATCAGTGAACTTGTCAGAATTATCGAAAAGATTACAGGAACGTCTGATTTTGACCCGTCTGTAGCTACGCTCACCAACGAAAGACAACGGAATTGTGCTGTAAAAGCACTGGAAGCACTCAACGAAGCTATTTTCTCAGTAGATACAGGATTTACATTAGACGCTACCACTGTTTCCATAGAAGATGCCATACAGAACATTCTGGAGATTACGGGAGAAAGAGCAAGTGAAGTTGTTGTGCAGAATGTGTTCAAAAATTTCTGTGTGGGCAAATAATGAAAAATGTTGTTATTGGAAAAACAGTCACTGTTACTGTTGACAGACCTCTGGGAACTTATCACCCAAAACATAAAGATATTTTTTATTCGCTGAACTACGGATATATCAAAGGGATAGTTGCCGGTGACGGTGAGTATCAGGACGCTTATATTATCGGCGTTGACTATCCTGTACAGACTTTTGCGGGAAAGATAATTGCCGTGATTCACCGAAAAAATGACGTGGAAGATAAATGGGTAGTTGCACCGCACGGAAAATTTTTCTCTGAACAGGAAATCATAGCAAGTGTTTATTTTCAGGAACAGTATTTTGACTTTGAATGTCTGGTCTGAGATTCTGTAAGTCAGATATCAGATATTCCAGCAGATGAGGATATTTTTTCCTGAAATGTAAATTTAAATTTAACTTTGAGATGGTTTGGTTGATAATCAAATCGGATTATGTTATAGTGGACAGCAAAGACTAAATCATATCAAGGTGTTTCAAAATGAAAATTTTCAGTCAGATTGAAAAGAAAAAGGTCATTATGATTGTACTGGTGACAATAGCTGTCACGATAATCGTATTGATTACCGGCATAGTGACTATCAAAAAAGCAGTTGTTTCCAATAAATTTCAGAGTGCTGACAGTAATGTCCGTCAGGCTACTGCTGGTGTTACGGCAACCGAAACGGCTACGGAGGTTGCCACGAAACAAAAGAAAATTCCCGAAAACTATCATTTCAAACTGGCAAAAAAAGAAATTGCTGTCAAAACAAAAAGTACCTGTACAGTGGAACTGGCTGACGGTGTGAAAAAATCCTCAATGAATTTGTCCTGGAAATCGGCAAATACCAAAATTGCTACTGTTGACAAAAACGGAAACGTCAAGGGCATCGCCAAAGGCAGAACTATCGTTACCTGCAAAGACAACGATACTGATGTGGAATTGACCATCACAGTAAAAGTGTCTGACCCCGTTTATCCCGAAAGTATTACGCTGGATAAGGAAAGTTATTTGCTGACATCTCTCAAACAACCGCTGAAACTTACTGCCAAAATCACGCCTGAAAAGAATGTCACAGAAAAAAAACTGACATGGAAAACAGATGATGAAAGCGTCGCTACAGTAAAAGATGGTCTTGTCAAGTCAGTGGGGGAGGGCAATGCCGTTATCAGTTGCACCACCGAAAACGGATTGGTCGCTTACTGTTATATTACCGTTGAACCTGTCGTCAAAGCAACGGACATTTACAGTTATTATGAAGAATATGAATTTATAGGACCTCAGGTAGAAGCAGTACAGCTGACAGCGGTGGTTTCTCCTGATAATGCCACAAACAAGTCTGTACGGTGGCATAGTACGGATACCAACGTGGCACTGGTAGATAATGACGGCAATATTACTATTGTCGGTGACGGAGAATGTGATGCTGTCTGTACGACTGCCGACGGTACTTATCTTACATCAAAATGTAAGATTATCGCTGAAGGAACGATGGTTCCGCAAAGACATGACCCCTCTGTCAGTGTCTATATTCCCGTTGACCCCGTTCCTGCGGATACTGTCATACATGAGGCTTTCCGCTATGTAGGAAAAATTCCGTACATATGGGGCGGTACAGATCTGGCGTCGGGAGTGGACTGTTCAGGATTTGTTTGTGCTGTCTATGAAAGATTCGGGATTAATCTCTGGGGTGTCCGCACAGATTTATATCTGGCAGGAGAAGAAGTTCCTTCTATTGAAGAAGCAAAAGAGGGAGATATTCTATGCTATCCCGGACACGTTGCCCTTTATGACGGACATGGCGGACGGGTTCATGCCTATGATGAAGGGTTTATGGTTATGAGGGATTGCAATATAGGCGGTTATTATACCATACGTCGTGTGATGGAATAACTATCCTTTCAGAATGGAGAGAAAAAATTGAAAAAAATATTGTCATTATTACTGATTACGGCAGTTGTTTTGTTGTCGCTGGGAGGTTGTGCCAAAAACAGTACAGCAGATAACGGAAAAATCAATATTGTTTCCACCATATTTCCGCAGTATGATTTTGCCCGTCAGATTGTCGGACAAAAGGCAAATCTTAAAATGCTTATTGCCCCCGCTGGGGAAAGTCATACTTACGAACCTACACCTCAGGATATTATCAGCATTGAAGAGGCAGATATTTTTCTGTACATCGGTGGTGAAAGTGATGAGTGGGTAAATGGTATTCTGGATTCTGTGGATACCAAAAAAACAAGGATTGTCCGATTGATTGACTGTGTTTCTACTTTTGACGAAGAAACTGTCGAGGGTATGGAACAGGACAAAAACGATACTGGAGAAAAAGAAATTGATGAACATATCTGGACATCACCGAAAAATGCTGTTGCTATGGTAAAGGTAATAAGTGAAGCGATATGTCAGGCAGACGGAAAAAATGCGGAAACATACCGTTCCAATACAGAAAGTTATATTAAGCAACTGGAATCTTTGGATAAACAATTCAGAACAGTTGTTGAAGGGGCAAAACGTAAAGAACTGATTTTCGGTGACCGTTTTCCCTTGCGGTATTTTACCGAAGAATATCAGCTGAAATATTATGCTGTTTTCCCGGGGTGTTCGTCTGAAACAGAACCGAGTGCAGCTACAGTGGCTTTTATTACCGACAAAGTCAAAAAAGACAAAGTTCCCGTAGTGTTGAAAATTGAACTCAGTAACGGTACAGTTGCCGAAACAATCGCTAAGGAAACCAATACAAAAGTTATGACGTTTTATTCCTGCCACAATCTTTCCAAAGAACAGTTTGAAAACGGTGAAACATATTTGTCCATGATGACAGAAAATATTTCAACCCTGAAACAAGCCCTGAACTGATGTCTGGAGAAAATATCTCCGAAACATAACCAAAAATAAAATGCCTGTTACAACATTCATCGTTGTCACAGGCATTTTGTCTATGTAACGTAAACTTCACCGACAAACCATAAAGTTTCGGTCAAGCCTTTTCAAAGGCTTGTGGGGTTCAGGGGCAAAGCCCCTGATGGGATTTTTAAGGGCAAAGCCCTTAAACTC
>CACYBZ010000141.1 GCA_902772795.1 uncultured Ruminococcus sp.
GGCTATCTGAAAGACAGAATGAGTTACAATACAGTTACTCCCATTGCTATGACTGTTCTTCTGATTCTGGGTGCTGTATTGACTTTCGGTACAAATTTTATTTTTGGTATCGTCAGTTTTGTTGCTATCATATATGGAGCAGTAATGATAGTGTACGGTATATTCAAGGCACAGTATTATTTTCAGTGTAAGAAATCCAATGCCAAAATTTCCGTCATGGCACTGGCAAGTGCTATTGTGTCAGTTATTCTGGGAATTATTGTGATATTCAATCCTTTTGGTACACAGATGGCTATATTAAGAGCCGTTGGTATTACATTGATTGTTGAAGCCATTGTGGATATCATTGATATGATTGTTTCTTTATAATCCGGTTCGGAGGAATATATGCAGTTGTCGAAAGTAAAAACATTATCTGTTCACAGAATGATATTTTCTATACTTTTTAGTATAGTTAATCTTTTTGTGTTTTATATACAACATAACGAGGTACATTACCTGGTATTTGTTGCCGACTTTCCCATTTTGACAGTAATTATGTATTTTCTGACAGGGAAATTACTGGCATTTTGTAGTAGTGAAACAAAGATTTATGAGGACATTCAGGATAATGTATCTGCAAAAAAATATTTTATGGTAGTTGCCGTAATATTGTTTGTAGCATGGCTACCTGTTTTTCTGGCGTATTATCCGGGAATTTTTTCTTACGATGTCCATGCACAGTTAAGTCAGGTAAACCATACATACAATACACATCATCCGCTGATTCATACATTATATCTTGAGTTTTTCTACTATGTAGTAGGGGAAAAGCTGTTTAACCATTACAATGCAGGTATAGCGGTAGCTACAGTATTACAGATGGTCTTATTTTCCATGATGTTGTCTTTTATCCATCTGTATCTTAGAAAATGTGGTGTAAAAAAGAAAATCAGATATTTGCTTATTGGTTGTACAGGGGTGTTACCTCAGTTTTCCATGTTGGCTATTTCTTTAACAAAGGACACATTTTTTTCGGGACTGTGTGGTGTTCTATTTACAGTCATTCTGCTTTTGAAAAAATTTCCTGAGAATTCACAACGCAGATATTTGGATATTATCTATATCCTTTCAGGTATAGGTATTATTCTTTTGCGGAATAACGGAATATTTCCTATGGTAGGCTTACTTGTTTTTTCAGTGTATGACTGTCTGGTAAAGAAAAACAGACGTTTTTTTATCGACAGCGTTATCTGTGTGATTATCGGTGTACTTATACTGAATACCTTATCTATTCTCTTATCGGCGGAAAAGGGTTCAAAAAATGAAATGCTGAATGTACCTCAGCAACAGATAGCAAAAGTCTATTACGACAATGCTTCAACATTGACACAGGAGGAAAAAGCATATATTGAATGGCTGTTTCCCTCGATAGAAACCTATAAACCGAGTATTTCAGATTATATCAAGTACAGCTGTCGGATAGAAAAAGATTTTGACGGATTTATTTCCTTTTATTTGCGGACAGGATTAAAGTATCCGTTTACTTATGTGAAAGCGTTTTTTCAACTGAATGCAGGATATTTTTGTTTGACGGATATTACTTATTCTGAAATCTATACCAAATATAATCGTGCAGGCGTTTTGCTTTCCGATACAAGAGAAGGATTTGGCGTTGTTCATCGGTCGCTTATTCCGATTCTTGAAAATATATACGAAAGCCTGTATACAGATAATTATTATCTGTATATCATCGGATTGAATATTTTGTTGTCACCTGCATTATATTTCTGGCTGATTCTGTTTTTCTTTATGTCTGCTGTGCGTTTAAAAAGCAAGCAGTCTGTGCCGTTGTTTGTTTTTACAGGTGTTTTAATGCTGACAATGGTGTTTGGTCCTTGTGTACTTATTCGGTATGCTATGGGATATATGGTTGGTATACCTTTGTTGTTTTTATCGGTATTTGACAGAACAGAAAAGACAGGAGAAAAGTTAAGTAATAAAATACATTGACAAAAGTGATAAAATGTGTTAATATGTACTCATAGAAAGGAGTACATTATGAATACATCCAATATTACTAACTACAAACCCAAAGA
>CACYBZ010000142.1 GCA_902772795.1 uncultured Ruminococcus sp.
ATGAAGTGTTGGGCAATCTCCACGCCACTTCTCCTGCTGCCGCTGACCGCTATCTTGACAACCCCGAAGCTACTGCACAAAGATGGTACATAGACGAAAACGGTACAAAATGGGGCGTTACGGGTGACATCGCTGTAAGACACGCAGACGGGTCTTATAATATTTTGGGACGTGCATCAGACTCCTACGTCAATGAAAAAGGCGAACGGGTATATCTGTTTATGATAGAATATTCTCTGGATAAATCTGACCCTATTCTGGAATGGGAAATCAGTGCGTTCAAAAATGACAAGGGCGGTTATGATGTTGTGGGACAGATTATTCTTGACCGCAACTGTGATACTCCCAAATCGGAATTAATCGAATATTTCTGTGAAAAGTACCCTATCAAGGCTGTCAAGTTCTATACGGAATTTGAACTCGGTGAAGTAACCAGCAAAAGAGATTACATTTTATTGGCTCACGATTACGAGGGGTATTATGCTCCTTGTGATGAAAATTATCTTTACTTTGTCAACTATTCAGAAGACGGTACAGTGACCCGTACAAAGATAAATAAAGATGAGATAAATACTCTTTAAGGAGGTTTCACTATGAAACTGAAAAAAATTCTTTCCGTTGCTCTCTCTGCAATTATGATTGGCAACATCGCCTGTGCTGCAGTTTCCGCAGAAGAAACACCCTCTGCAAAAACTTATAACTATGTTGCATTGGGTGACAGTATCGCAGCAGGTTTCGGCCTCGACGGCGACGGTTCTGCAACCGCACTGGCAAGAGACCCTGCTCTGATTTTGACGGAAGATTTGATTGCCAATCCCATAACAGATGCGTATGCACAGGTATTCGGCAGCTATCTTGCTGAAATCGGTGCAGAAAGAGGCTACAACACAACTGCTACAAACTTATCCTCTACCGCTTACCGTGCAACAGATGTTGCACAAACCATTCTGACAGACGGCTACAAGGGTGAAATTGCCACTTGGATTCTGGAAACATTTATCGGTCAAGGAGGCAGCCAGCCGTTAAGCAACTATCATAACCTCTATGCAGAATATCTGACCAAAGCAGATTTAGTCAGTATTCAGCTTGGCGGCAACGATATTGTTATGGAAATCCTTGTGCCGATGTTGAGCTCTGACAATCCCATTTTACAGGCTACCTGTATTTCTCTTATGCTGACATTGTTCGGCTGCGATACCACTACCGCACTGGGCGGCGGATTACAGATGCTGAGCAACAATTCGGATAAAATCAACTATCAGACCATTACCGAAGCAGCAACTTATATGAGCAGCGTACAGAAAAACGCTGAAATGTATGTGGAAAATTCTGCTAACGGCGTACAGCAGGTGGTTGACGCTGTTCAGAGTATCAACAGTGATGCGGATATTGCTTTAATCGGTATGTTCAACCCCTACGGCAACTCTTTGGTATATGAAGACCAGACTTATGATATGTCTACGGTTATTCAGACGATTTTCACCAGAGCAGCTGAAGAAGTATGCGGCAAAAAACTCAACCCCGATGAACCCGAAGTACTGCCTGTTGATGAAACAGAAGAAAAAGCAGAAGACTGCTCCAAACACGTCAGCCAGCTGAAACAGTATGTTGCCAAAATCAGACAGCAGAGCAAAGAAAAAATGGCACAGCTGTTGACTATCGTATCTGAAGAAATTGCTTATCCTATGCAGTATTTAATCGCAGGCAAAAATGTTGACCCTCAGATGACACTTCTCAACGAAAAATTACAGGCTATCGCTGAAGAAGAAAATGCTGTATTTGTTGATGTTTACGGTATCAGCAACGAACTGAACCTTGACCCTCACCCGAAAGCAAAAGGTCACAGGGAAATCGCTGAATTTATGGAAACAACCCTTACACCCATCATCGAAGAAAAAATGGTTGTTGCTCCCGCTGACAGTGTTGAACTCAGCAAAACAGCCGTGAATATCGGTGCAGGACAGGATTATGCTCTTAAAGCAACTGTTTCTCCGTCTGACGCTTTGCAGAAAGTAAAATGGAGCACAAGTGATAAAAAAATCGCTGTTGTCAGTGCAGACGGCGTTGTCACAGGCAAAAAAGTCGGTACGGTTACTATCACCGCTGAAACCGCCAACGGTAAAACCGCAACCTGTAAAATCAATGTCAAGAAAGCTCCCGAAAGCATCACACTGGATAAAACAGAACTGACACTCAATGTCCACTCCAATTATACACTCAAGAAATCACTTTCCGCAAATTCTGCCACCTCTTTCAAATGGACAAGCAGTAATCCCGAAGTGGTAAGAGTATACAGCACAGGCAAAATCGTTGCTCAACAGCCGGGTACAACCACTATCACCGTTACTACCCACAACGGTCTGACAGCAAGCTGTACGGTAACAGTTAAATAACAGATTTTTCGTGTATTTTTTTGACGGATAGATACTTTTTGCGTATCTGTCCGTCTGTAAATTCATAACAAAATAACAGGAGGTTTACTATGAAATTCAAAAAAATTTTAGCAACAGCATTATCCGCTTTGATGTTGAGCAGTTCTGTCTCACTTGTCGCTACGGCAGAATCTGCTCCCGCAAGAACCTACGATTACGTCGCTTTGGGTGACAGTATCGCCGCAGGTTTCGGTTTGTCCAGTGACGGCACAGCCGCTTCTATCATGGCTGACCCCGCATTTGTGATTACAGAAGATTTGATTGCTAATCCTATACAGGACGCTTATGCACAGGTTTTCGGAACATATCTCGCACAGTGGGGACAGGAACGGGGCTATACTACAACCGCAACCAATCTTTCTACAACAGGCTTCCGTGCAGAAGACGTAGCACAGGCTATTCTCAGCGAAGATTTCCATAGTGATATGGCCACCGACGTTGTAGGAGGCTTTTTGGGTGCATACGGCATACAGGCTATGACAAAATATCACGATTTCTTTATGCAGTATCTTCCCGAAGCAGAACTGGTAAGCATACAGCTTGGCGGAAATGATATTGTTCTGGGAATGATTATGCCTTTGCTTGCAGATGAAAACCCTGTTCTGAAAGCAGCAGGTTCTTCAATGATTATGCTGGTAGCAGGCTTTGACCTCGAAACATCAGTAAGTGCAGGAAAAAGTATCATTGAAAAAAATAAAGACAATATCACCTATGAAACTATTACAGAAGCAGCCGCTTATATGAGCAGTCTTGTCAATGATACGGACAGCTATATAACAGAATCCGCTGAAAATGTGGGAAAAGTAGTTGACGCTGTTAAAACAGTGAACAGCGATACAGATATTGCTTTAATCGGTATGTTCAACCCTTACGGCAATTCTCTGCTTTGTGACGGACAGGTTTATGATATGGCTACGGTTATCAGAAATATCTTTACAAGAGCCGCAGAAGAAGTATGCGGACAAACACTTGAACCCGAAGAAGTACAAATCCTTTCCGATGAAGAAACGGAAGAAGAAGTAAATAAATTTTCACAGCATATTGCCGAACTCAAACAGCGTGTGGCAAAACTCAAACAACAGAAAAAAGAAAAAATGGCTCAGTTACTGGCAATTATTTCTGATGAAGTCGCTTATCCTATGCAGTATCTCCTTGTAGGAAAAAATATTGAACCCTCTCTGCTTTCTCTGAA
>CACYBZ010000143.1 GCA_902772795.1 uncultured Ruminococcus sp.
ATTTCTTTTTCAATAAGTTAATTATACTATATTATGGAACTGGTTTTAAGATTGTTAGAATTGATACCATATATATTGATTTCTAATTAAAAAGTCTTATAGCTAAAAACACTGTATATCATTTTTTTGTACGTATATTTTATTCAACTTTAAACATTTTTTTACAGCTGTAAGCTTGATTTTTTTTTACATTGCTGAATTTTTGACGACTCAAAAAATAAAATATTATATGTTATTCTTTTGTAAAAAGGAATGTTCTGCTTGTGGAAAAAAATTTTTTCAGATGTTGTGGCATAATCTCAGAACGGACTGCTACTCATCAATTTTTTCTCATGTCAGTCATATTCAGTCATCACTTTGACATGATAACTATATTTACCATAATAAACTATGACTGTAACAAAGATAATCCATAATATAGTACTATAATAGCATAAATAACAGCAAGCTCGGTTTAATTGCTTTCAACCGAACTTGCCCGATTTTTTCATCAACAAAGCATTTTTACAAAAAATCCATCTTTCCAACATAAAAACCAGAAACAAACCTATCATTCTGAAACAAACGGATACACTTTCGTTATGAAAAACACAAACCATCATATACTTTTCGGTAAATTTTTTCACTGACACAAAATTTCTTCCTAAATACGTGATTTTACCGTTCTTTTACGTCTTGATACATTCTACTTCTGGAGGTATAATATTCAGTAAATAGAATATCTAAAGAAGTGATGTACCTTGCTCAGACCACCCAAATCTACCATGAACTGCAAACCCTGAAAAAAACTGGAGCCAAGACAAAAATACCCTCAGCAAAGCAGACAGGTTCTGATAGCAAATGACCGTTTTAAAAATAAAAGAAATTATATCACATAAAATAATAAAAGCGTCCGCAGACAGCGGTGAGGTCTGTTAAAAAATCATAAAACGTAAGTCAGATACAGTTTAATCATTTATAGTACAAAACAATACTTTTTGGAGGAAAATTATGTTATTTTATTTTTCAGGTACGGGTAATTCTTTATATACGGCGAAAAAACTTCTGCAAGACGGTGAACAACTGGTTGATATGGCAAAGGCTTTGCGTCAAGGTGAGTCTGAATATCAACTTAACGGAGAACGTATAGGATTTATTTTTCCTGTTTATTGCTTTACTGTCGGTGATATTGTGGTGGATTTTATCAGACAGGCAAATTTCAACACTGCGGGATATACATTTTCTGTAGTAACCTGCGGAGCGAACATCGGTCATACCGCAGGATATCTGGCAAAACTTCTGCGTGAAAAAAATATCCGACTGCATTACGCTGTTCCTTTGGTTATGCCTGATAACGCCCTGTTCTACTACAATCTTGATGACGAGGAAAAACACAGACAGATTCTCAGACAAGCAGATACGGAAATCGAAAAAATAAAGACGCAAATCCATCAGAAACAGGAAAATACCATACCATCAGCCTTTGGTTCAGGATTCTGCCGACTGATGTACCATCTTATGAACGGTACAAAATTATTCACAGTGACAGATGCTTGCATCGGGTGCGGAAAATGCCAGAAAAACTGTCCTTCTCAGGTCATCGTCATGAAAGAGAAACGTCCGATATGGAACAAAAAACACTGTATGAAATGTACTGCCTGTATCAACGGCTGTCCGACACAGGCAATTCAATACGGCAAAAGAACATTAAAAAGACGAAGATATATCAATCCCGCTGCTCTGTGACCAATCAAGCCACAGAACAGCGGGAAAATAACAAGGTCTGCATAAGCTGAAAATTATCGGAATCAGGAAACACCTGTTTTCAATACCACTAAAACCATAAATTGATTGGCGGATTTTTCTACCGAAAGTGTTCCGCCATATTTTTTGCTGAGTTCCCGAATGATTTTCAATCCGTATCCGTGTATTCCGTCATTTTTCTTTGTCCGTTTGTCAGATGTTACCGCAAAACTGTTTTCACATTTGATATAAATACCGTCCGTCTTTTCCCGACAAATGACGGTAATTGTTTTGTCATCCTCTGTTTCCAGCTGTTTCGTAGCGTGAATAGCATTGTCCATCAGATTGGCAAAAATCCGACACAAATCCAAATCCGATACGTCTTCCCTTTCCCCCAGCATGACATCGCACAAGACTTTTATGGAATGTTTTTCTGCTGTACGGATTTTATCGTCCAGAACGACATCAACCACTTTATTATGACAATATTTCAACGGCTGAATATTGGCGGTCAGGTCGTTGAGTTCTTGTGTCATTGCTCTGGCTCTGGCATAACTTTCAGGGGTACTTTGGGCAAACTGTGCATTGATTGTCTGAACAATGTTGTTGATATCATGACGCAGTTTCGCCGTTTTATGGGTATTGTCTTCTATCTTGCGGTAATACTCCGACTGTAGCCTGTTCTGATAATCCAACCGTTCATTTTCTTCCTTTATCTTCTGGTAATCATGACTGCTCTTGATAAAATAAAAGCTGAAACCGTAAGAAATAAACATCATGATAAAATACAGCATAAAAAAACTGTTCAGACTGTTTTTCAGTTCGGGAGAAAGAAATTTCATGATATTGGCAATTATCGGTATCAGTATCGACATAAAATTGAAATTCAGCACTACCGCCACAATCATGATAATAATATTGTTTTTGAAAAAACTGTCTTTGTCATTCCGGTAAAATCTGTTCCAGAGCAACGTGTTTATCAGAAACATTGTCGTAAAAATCGATGCCATTATCACATAAATATACGGCTTGTGCAGATAGGTATCATTACTTTCTCCCAAAATAACGATTGCCAGAA
>CACYBZ010000144.1 GCA_902772795.1 uncultured Ruminococcus sp.
CCCTTTAAAATCCCACAAGGGGCTGCCGCCCCTTGACCCCGCCCACTTTTTTGAAAAAAAGTGGACAAAAAACTTTTGATTGTCACCACTTAAAGTAAGCGTATCTTAAGTTGACACCATTGCCTGAAAAGGGAGATGTCCGACAGGACGTAGGGGTAAATCAAGCTGTTGCACTTTTATAACTTATATTAGTGCATATAAGGTGCAACCCTTGACACAAGATTTTTAAGGGGGTGAGCACACAGGCACTGTGCGGTAGCCCTTAAACTCATCAGATTCTGACAGTAACTATCTGACTTTCAACTGCACAGGTAGAAATTTTTTCAGGATTCATTCCAATACGAACTGGCCATTTTCCAGAATTCATCGGAAGGGTCATGGTCAATCAGATAATCAATCATCATTTGTTCTGTTTCGGGCATTTTGTTTTTCAGTAAAAAGGAAAATACGTATTTTGTGGGATAGTAAGTCAGCAGACCTCTGGCAATAATCAGAGCTTTTTGTAAATCCATTTTTTCGTAAAATTCCAGTGCATAATGCAGACTATGATACATATAAGGAACTGTACCTGTCAGCCATCTGGCGACATTTTCATCTGTAATGTCCATTCCACCGAAGTCAACGGCATAAAATGCGGAAAATGCTTCTATCGGCGGATAACAGAATAACTTCATTTCTTTTTCGGAAACAGGTATATTATGATAATTCCCGACAGTTATTTTGGAAACAATACAGCCTGATACAGGATAAAGCGTTTTAAAGGCTATACTGTTTTCGGAATCAGTTGCCGTATTCGGTTGCAGAAAAGGAAAATCACTTACAGGCAACGCAATATCGGCAAAATAAACCGTATCCCTATTTTTCTGCGGTGTATGGCATAATGCCGTTACAGGAATAATCACCGTACTTTTCAGCGGTATTCCCAGCAAAGCACAGGCATAGGCTTTATGATGTCCGTCCAGCAAGGCACAAAGAAATCCCTTGTCATAATAAGCCACTGCTCTGGGTGCATTTTCCTGCCCTACCTTTTCCAGATAAGTTCTGGCATGCTGTATATTCAGACATTCGTTTGACTGCGTGGGATAAATATATGACGGAACGCCTGTTGTCACGTCGGATAAATCGGCAACCCAAAAATCCTCGCAGGAAGCCGAAAGTGCTGTCAGTTCATCGGGAACATTGGCAAAAAAGTGTTCATCGCCTGCTGTCGGATACAGTTCTGTATCTGCTATCACATAATAACCGCTGTCAAGCAAGCCCAGAAGTGGTCTGAGACGATTCACCGCTGTAAAAATATCTTTATATTCCGCATTGATGTTATCTCTGATAATTTCAAGTTCGGGTGTATCTGTTTTTTCGATGCCGTAGCCTCTCGCCAGAAGACCGCAACAGGTAGGGCATACAGGATAACTCCCCTGCATAATGGGTTTACCGTTTAATAAAAGTTGTGACTGATAATAATAATCCTGATTGGTTTTCGTGCAGACACGTGTCAATACCGATTTTCCATTTGTTATCTGTATCAGCAGTGCTTCTTTGCACCAACGATACGGTTGTGTATGGATTGGTCTGCCTGTTTCTATCTGAGGATATTTCATCATTCTTCGTCGATTTCCACCTTTTTCCTACTCATTTTCCGTACAGTACAGAATTTTATTTTTTACGACTTTCGATAAAGTTTTCGATTTCACTTTTGGTAAAGGTGTACTTCTTGTTGCAATAGTGACAGACTGCTTCTACCTTTCCTTTGGAATTGACAAGATTCCGTAAATCTTCATCGGAAATTGTCGCAAAACTCTGCTGTACCCTGTCCTTACTGCAACTGCAATAATAATGAACAGGACTTTCATCAAGCACTTCCACTTCAAAACCGTCCAGTGCCGTTCTGCACATATCGACAAGCCCCATACCTTTCGCCATCATTGTGGTAACAGGTTCAAGTTTCTTGATGTTGTTTTCCAGTTTTACAGCGGTCTGCATGGTTGCTCCGGGCAAAAGCTGAATCAGCACTCCGCCTGCCAGCATAGTCTTTCCGCTTCCCTTTTCCACCAGTACGCCCAGAGCACATACGGTAGGTATCTGTTCGCTGTTGGCATAGTAAGAAGTGATATCTTCCGCAATTTCTCCGCTGACAAGCTGAACCACACCTTTATACGGTTGTCCCGTACCGTAATCCCTGACTACATACAAATAACCGTTTCTGCCTACCGCTTTGCCGACATTCAGTTTTCCGTTGGGATAATATTCCGTTTTACAGTTGGGATTCTGCACGAATCCTCTGACGTTGCCCTCACTGGTAGCCGATGCAATCAGCACACCCAGTGGCCCTTTACCGTCAACACGCATACTCAGAACCGCTTTTTTCTGTTTCATCTGGTTGCCCATCAGCGACGCTCCTGTCAGCAATCTGCCCAGTCCCGCCGTAGCAATCGGGGAAAGTTTATGCAGTTCCTGTGCCGTAGCGACAATCTTTGTACTGTCCATCGCACTTGCCACAATACCGCCGTCTTTGGTAATACATCTGATAATTTTATCCATAATAAACTGCCTCTCAGGTTGATAATTTTGCTTTGTCCATAAAAATATAACAAATTTCGGTGAAGATGTCAACGTAAAAATATCAAAGACAGAGCGGATAAGGTATGGCAGAAAGTTCTTTTCGGATACCGTCCATATCCTGACAGTTCACAATATGATTTCCCAGTTCTGCATGGTGCAGGAAAATCCTGTAATGGTTGATATCTATGTCTATACTGAATTCTTCGCTGAATACGACATGGAGAATATTATCTTTGAGCAGTTCGCAGTCCTTGTGGCTACTGTGGAACGTGGCGATAAGTTCATACAGTTCATTTTGATTTTCAATCAGTCTGACAGCATGTTCATTCAGCACGAGGCTGTCACATTTCTGAAAAGCGTCTGCCGAAATATATTCCACACTTTCGGGAATCGTCATGCTGACCAGCTTCTTACATCCGAAAAATGCCGTTTCTGCAATTTTTACCAGTGTGTCAGGCAAAACGACTTCTTCCAGATTTTCGCAGAAAGCAAATGCACTTGCTCCGATAAACGTCACACCCTCAGGAACATAGGCTTTCTGAATATCAGCAAACATGAACGCACCCTTTTCGATGACTTCGATACCGCTGGGAATGACTGCCGAAATACCGAGCGATTTGCCTCCACGATATAAAACAGCATTGCGGATAACAGGCACATCAGGAAATTCCAGACCTGCGGGGTCATTGGTAATCCTGCTGTAATCGGGATTGACAGGGTTCTGCATAAGTTCCGACACGTTTGACGGCAGATGAAGACTGGTACATTTTTCAAAAGCGTCTTTTCCGATATATTCCAGACTTTCAGGGAAATTTATCTTTTCGAGTAAAGAACAACAACTGAAAGCCTTTGTACCTATCGCCTTGAGTGTGGACGGCAGAACAATTTTTGTCATGGTATCGCAGAACGCAAAGGCACTGTCACCAATTACTTCCATGCCCTCAGGGAGAATAACTTCTGTAAAACGGAAAAACATAAACGCCTTATCGCTTATCGCAAAAGCTTGGGGAGCCTGATATTCATGCGGAACATCAATTCCACCTCGCAGAATCACATTGCGGATAATGATTGTTTCGTCAGGAATATTTTTGAACGCCATAGCCGTCGAACAGGCAGGCGGGTTCTGCATAATACGGATTATCCGTTTGGAAATCTTTAATAAAGGGCAGTTGTCAAACGCATTGGGAGCAACATCGACTAATTTTTCAGGAAAACGGATATTCATTAGTCTTACACAATTGGCAAAAGCACGGGACTTGATGGAACGGACACTTTCAGGAAGTGTGACGGACGTAAGACGGCGACAATCCAGAAAAGTGGTGGAACGGATAGTCACTACACCTTCAGGAATAACCACTGACTCAATCACGTCACTGACATCAAAAAAGGCACTTGCCGAAATTTCTCTTGTCTGTTCGGGCAAAACGATATGTTTCTTGTTTCCTGTACGGCATTTGGCAAGCGTATCCCCCTCAAAATAGAACTCACTTTCCCGCTCACGCAACAGCTTTTCGGGCAGTATGTCGGACGGACAGCCCAGAAACGCATCAGGGTCAACCACAGTTGTTTCGGGGTTAATGTTGATATTCCGCAACGACACACAACCGGCAAAGGCTTTTATGCAGATTTCCCTCAAGGTTTTGGGTAAGGTCACCGTTTCCAGATTTCGGCAGTTCTGAAAGGTATTTGCCCGTATACACATCACCGTCGGCGGAATAACAACGGATTTCAGACAATCGTTTTCGCATAAAGCCAGCGACCATATCGCTGTTACGCCATAGGGAATAACCAGATGTTCCACAGGGCGTATCAGTCCGCTGACTTCCGTTCCTTCCATTGTCAACACATCTTTGCTTGACGGCGTATAGTGCTGTGCCGTTGTTTCGTTTTCAGATTTGTTCTGCTGTTTCTGTTCTGTTGGTTCTTGGGTCTGACTTTCCTGCTGAACCTGCCGTTTGTCGATAAATACCATGTCAAAACAGTCTTTGAACGCATCACTGCCTATGTCCGTCACGGTTTCGGGAATGACGATTTTTTGCAGAGAAATACAGTTCTGAAAAGCACCTTTTCCTATCACTTTCAGACCGTCGGGCAGACTGATATTGGTTAATTTCGTACACGACTTAAACGCAGACTGTCCGATTTTTTTCAATGTAGGCGGTAAGGCGATACTTTGCAGTGACTTACACGAAGTAAATACACTTCCCTCGAGAATTTTCAAAGTATTGGGCAGATGAACTTCTTCCAAGGCATGACAATCCATAAAAGTACCGAAACCGAGTTCATGGCAGTCGCTGGGCAAGCGGATTTCCTTGAGTGACTTGCACCCCTGAAACGCCTGTTCTTCAATCTTCACACCGTCAGGAACATAAATTCTTTCCACCGAATAATTGTCCATAAAAGCATGGTCACCTATACATTTCACTTGTTTGGGAATCGTAATTTCTTTGGCAAATCCGACATATTTCCGCAATACACCAGCGTCATTCACAAAAAAAGGAAACAGACTTTTCATTACCATATTCTCCTTTCTTTTCAGTGAGGGGCGTTGCCCCTCAACCCCATCAGGGGCTCCACCCCTGAACCCCGCAAGCCTTTAAAAAGGCTTGACCGAAACTTTATAGCGAAATCTGCTGTCGCAGATTTCGGACAACGTAGGGGAAAAATCCGAACGAAGTGAGCCATAAAAGTTTTGTCCACTTTTTCAAAAGTGGTGGGGTCGAGGGGCAAAGCCCCTC
>CACYBZ010000145.1 GCA_902772795.1 uncultured Ruminococcus sp.
AAAGCCCCTGATGGGATTTTTAAGGGCAACGCCCTTAAACCAATTCTGACAAAATCAATAGCAGAACTTTTGTCCGTTCAATCGCAGGATTTTTTATTGCAAAGTCAGGAAAGATATGTTAGAATTTAGCTATATGTTTATTCAGGGAGGAATTTTTCATGTCAGGACATAACAAATGGAGTACAATCAAGCAAAAAAAAGGAAAGAACGATGCAGCCCGTGCCAAGATATTCACAAAAATCGGCCGTGAACTTGCCGTTGCCGTAAGGGACGGTGGCAGTGCAGACCCCAGCGTCAATTCCAAGCTGAAAGATTGTATAGCCAAAGCCAAAGCCAACAATGTTCCTAACGAAAATATTGAAAGAATCATCAAGAAAGCTTCCGGCGATTCCGATACCAATAACTATGAAGCCATTACATACGAAGGTTATGGTCCGGGCGGTATAGCCGTTATTGTCGAAACACTCACCGATAACCGTAACCGTACAGCAGGCGATGTCAGACATTATTTTGACAAATTCGGTGGTAATATGGGTACACCAGGTTGTGTATCGTTTATGTTCTCACAGAAGGGCGTTCTTGTGGTAGACAGAGAAGAATTTGACTTTGAGGAAGATAAGGTCATGGAAGACGCACTGGAAAACGGAGCATCGGATATTGAAACAGAACCCGATGTTTTCACGATTTATACAGAACCCGATGACTTCAGCAGTGTGAATGAAGCATTGACGAAACTGGGTTATCAGTTTGTCAGTGCAGAAATCGAGATGGTACCTGCCACATACACCAGACTGGAAGACGAGGAAGCAGTTGCCAAAATGCAGAAACTGCTTGACAATCTGGAAGACAACGATGACGTACAGAACGTATGGCATAACTGGGAATACGACGAAGAGTAATATGTACACAACAGAATTTCGGTCAAGTCTTTTATTACAGGGCTTGACCTCCTTTGTTTAAGGGCTTCGCCCTTAAAAATCCCACAAGGGGCTTTGCCCCTTGACCCCATGAACTTTTTGAAAAAAGTTCAATCAAAAACTTTTGAGAACATTTTCTATAATAATTGTTTAGAACAAAACAGTCTTTCAGGCAAAAAGGAGGTTGTTTGCTGATGACAAAAAAAGTAAAAGTAGGAAATATGTACATAGGCGGTGACGCACCTGTTTCCATACAGTCCATGATAAACATTCCGTCACATGATATCCAAAGGACAGTACAGCAGGCTGTCGAACTGGAAAAGGCAGGTTGTGAAATTATCCGTATTGCCGTTCCCGACATGGAAGCGGTAAAACTCATTCCCGCACTGAAAGAAAACGTCAGTATGCCCGTTGTGGCAGATATTCATTTTGATTACCGTCTGGCAATAGAATCCGTTTCGGCAGGGGTAGACAAAATCAGAATCAATCCCGGAAATATCGGCAGTGATGACAGGGTAAAAGCTGTCGTTGACGCTTGCCGACCAAAAGAAATCCCTATCAGAATCGGTGTCAATTCAGGTTCGGTAGAGAAGGAAATTCTGGCAAAATACGGTTCACCCACCGCACAGGCTCTTTGTGAGAGTGCTTTATATCATGCCTCACTTCTGGAAAAATTCGATTATACCAATATTGTCTTGTCGATGAAGTCTTCAAGTGTAAAGACGATGGTTGAAGCGTATCAGCTTGCCTCACAGAAGTGTGATTATCCCATGCACCTCGGAGTTACTGAAGCAGGTACAGAAAGAATGGGAATTATCAAATCATCGGCAGGCATAGGGGCATTACTCTTACAAGGAATCGGTAATACTATTCGTGTATCTCTTACCGCTGACCCTGTCAGGGAAATCTATGCAGGCAGGGATATTCTGAAAGCTCTTGATTTACGCCATGATGGTGTACAGTTTGTTTCCTGTCCTACTTGCGGAAGAACAAAAATCAATCTTATAGAAATCGCCAACGAAGTGGAAAGACGTTTGCAGGACTGTAAGAAAAATATCAAGGTAGCGGTAATGGGTTGCATTGTCAATGGTCCTGGCGAAGCCAGAGAAGCTGATATCGGTATAGCAGGCGGTGACGGTGTAGGGTTGATTTTCCGAAAAGGGGAAATTCTTCGTAAAGTCCCCGAAAAACAACTCATTGACGAACTCATAAAGGAAGTTGATTTGTTATAGTATGTTGTTTAAAGACTTATTTGCCAGATTCATTGACACCAATGATATTTCTCTTGCTTTTGACAAGGCAGAAATTGCAGGAATTATCTATAACCGCAGAGAAAACAGACTTGTCATTAACGTAAGGCTGAACAAACTCATTGAAAGAAATGTACTGTATCAGCTGGAAGAAAAAATCAAAAACTCTGAGCTTGCCCCCTATACGGTAAAAGTAAAACCCGAGTTTCCCGGTCATCTTTTTCATGCGGAATACTATCAGGAACTTGTGGTTGAACTTAAACGACAGACTCCTACTTACAACGGGTCACTGAACGGGTCATATGCCACTGTCAACGGCGATAAACTTACCGTCACACTACAACACGGCGGTAAGACCATTTTACAGCACAAGGGATTCGACAAAGCCTTACAACGTCTGATTGCCGAAGAATTTCATTTACATTTCGACATTGATTTTGATGGTGTACTTGAAGTAGACAGCGTACAGCCTGTCAGCATTTCCAAAAGAGAAAATGCTATAGAAAAGGAAAATCGTGAAGCGGTTGTCACGAAAATGGAAGATTATGACAGTACCATGGAAACCGCAAAGAGCAAACCCACACGTCAACGGGCTGAAAAAACAGAAAAGACTATCGAAATCCGTAGCGGTGCATCGTTGTATCCCCAGCTGGTCACAGGAAGTTATCAGTCAGTTTACGGCACGCTTTCCAAAGATAAACCCACTCCTATCAAAGACCTGACACAGGATTTAGGTGTAACCCACATATGGGGAAAGATTTTCGAGGTAGAAAGCAAAGTCACCAAAGACGGGAAATATGCCATTACCAATTTCAAAATCACAGACTATACCGGTTCTGTTATCGTCAAGGTATTCGACAATGTGAAGAAAGCCGAACCGCTGAAAGATATTAAAAAAGGTGATGTGATTGTCGTCAAAGGAATGATAGAGTACGACAACTATATCAAGGACACCATATTTTCCGCCAAGGCAGTTGCCAGAGCCGAAATTGCCGAAGTCGTAGACAATGCCGAAACAAAGCGTGTGGAACTGCATTTACACACCAATATGTCTTCTATGGACGGCGTAACCCCTGCAGGCGAACTTGTCAAGCGAGCCAACAAATGGGGACATAAAGCCATTGCCATCACTGACCACGGTGTGGCACAGGCCTTTCCCGAAGCGATGAACACTGCTGAAAAAATCAACGGTATTGCTTTCAACGAAACAAAACAAAAGAAATTTTACGGACTTACCCCCTATGACGAAGGGGAAGAACCTATTCCCGAAAAAATCAAAATCATTTACGGCACAGAAGCCTATTTTGTCAATGATATGATATCGTCCGTCAAGGGTGATACCGAAAGAATTCTGACAGGCGAGTTTATCTGTTTTGACATCGAAACAACGGGTTTACACCACAATACCGACAGAATTACCGAAATCGGAGCAATTCGTGTGCGTGACGGAAAAATTCTGGATACCTTTTCGACATTTGTCAATCCGCAGATGCCCATTCCAAAAAAAATTACGGAACTGACAGGTATTTCAGACGACATGGTAAAGGACGCACCGCCTGAAGAAACTGCCGTCAGAAATTTTCTTGATTTCTGCGGAGAAAATGCGGTACTTGTTGCCCACAATGCGGACTTTGATACAACCTTTATCCGCAATGCCTGCAAACGTCATGACATTCCCTATACGTATACATCACTGGATACACTGGCTATTGCCAAATCCATTCTACGAGATATCAAAGACTATAAACTGAATACTATCGCTGACTATCTGCGTCTGGGAAAATTCAACCATCACAGAGCCACTGATGACGCTGAAATGCTGGCAAAAATTTTCATCTGCTTCATTGACCGTCTGAAAACAGACTACAATATCACACAGTTACAGGAAATCAACACCAACATTACAGGAGCAAATCCCAATAAGTTACGTCCCTATCATCAGATTATTCTGGTAAAGAACAAAGTCGGACTGAAAAATCTGTATAAACTGATTTCCATGGCACATATGAAATATTTTTACCGTAATCCCCGAATCCCCAAATCGGAACTGGTGAAACATCGTGAGGGATTGATTATCGGCAGTGCCTGCGAAGCAGGCGAACTGTTCAGAGCCATCGTTGATGACAGACCATGGAATGAACTGATAGAAATCGCCTCTTTTTATGACTATCTGGAAATTCAGCCCATCGCCAATAACCGTTTCATGCTGGAAAACGGAACAGTACAGACAGAAAAAGACTTACAGGATTTCAACCGAAAAGTCATAAAAATTGCCGATACTCTCGGTAAACCTGTTGTCGCCACCTGCGATGTCCATTTTATGGATCCTCATGAAAGCGATTACCGAAAAATCTTAATGACATCAAAGGGATTTTCCGACGCTGACAACCAAGCCCCGTTATATTTCCGCACCACCGCCGAAATGCTCAGGGAATTTGAATATCTCGGCAAAGAACGGGCATATGAAATTGTCGTGGAAAACCCCAACAAAATTGCCGATATGGTACAGCAGGTAAGACCTATTCCCCCCGGCGTTTATCCGCCTTTCATTGACGGTGCGGAAGAACAGCTTACCACTATCACATGGAAAAGAGCAAAGGAAAAATACGGCGACCCCTTACCTGATATCGTCAAAAAACGTCTTGACAGAGAACTCGGTGCTATCACCAAATACGGCTTTTCCGTTCTGTACATGACGGCACAGAAACTTGTCGCCGACAGTGAGGCACACGGCTATCTTGTCGGTTCAAGAGGTTCAGTAGGGTCATCATTCGTGGCTACAATGTCAGGTATTTCCGAAGTCAATCCGCTGTGCCCTCATTATATCTGTCCGAAATGCAAGAACAGCGAATTCTTTGAGCACGGCGAATACGGTTCAGGTTTTGACTTGCCTCATAAAAACTGTCCCATATGCGGAACACCTTATTTACAGGACGGTCATGAAATTCCCTTTGAAACTTTCCTGGGCTTTGAGGGCGACAAAACCCCCGATATCGACCTGAATTTCAGCGGAGAATATCAGTCCAGTTCCCATCGCTACACCGAAGAACTTTTCGGAAAAGACAACGTGTTCAAAGCGGGAACAATCGCCACCGTTGCCGACAAGACCGCTTATGGCTATGTCAAGAAATATGTGGAAGAAACTTCGGCAAATTTAGGTAAAGCCGAAATGGAACGTCTTGCTATAGGCTGTACAGGAGTCAAACGGACAACAGGACAGCACCCCGGAGGAATGGTTGTCGTGCCAAGAGGTATGGAAGTCTATGACTTCTGCCCCGTTCAGCGACCTGCCAACAAACAGGATTCCGACAACATCACCACACACTTTGATTTCCATTCCATTCACGATACCATCTGTAAACTTGATGAACTCGGACATGATGTTCCCACCATTTACCATTATCTCGAACTGTTTACGGGTATTCCCGTAATGGACGTTTCTATGAGTGACCCTGCGGTTATCTCTCTGTTTACCTCTCCCCAAGCACTGGAAATCAAACCCGAAGACATCGACTGCGAAACAGGAACACTTTCCTTACCCGAAGTCGGTACACCGTTTGTCCGCCAGATGTTGATGGAGTCCAAACCAAAAACCTTTTCTGACTTGCTACAGGTTTCAGGACTTTCCCACGGTACAGATGTATGGATAGGCAATGCCGCTGACTTAATCCGAAACGGCACCTGTACCATTTCCGAAGTTATCGGAACACGTGACAGTATCATGACCTATCTTCTGCACAAAGGACTGCCACCAAAAACGGCATTCAAAATTATGGAAATCGTCCGTAAAGGAAATGCCACAAAATTACTGACAGAAGAACATTTTCAACTGATGAAAGAACATGATGTTCCGCAATGGTACATTGATTCCTGTATGAAAATCAAATATATGTTCCCGAAAGCTCATGCCGCAGCCTATATGATAGCCACTCTGCGGTTAGGCTGGTATAAAGTGCACAGAGCCAAAGAATATTATGCCGCTTATTTCACCGTCCGCAGTGACGGATTTGACGCTGTGACTGTACTGAAAGGAAAACCTGCCGTTGTTGCCAAAATCAACGAAATCAAGAATAAACAGTCACAGAACACCGCTACCGCCACCGACAAGGCAGAACTGGAAACATTGCAAATCGTCAATGAAATGCTTGCCAGAGGAATTACAGTTCTCCCTATTGACATTTACAAATCTGAAGCTAAAATGTTTGTTATAGAAGGGGAAAGTATCCGTCTGCCGTTCTGTTCACTTGGAGGAGTAGGCGAAGCCGCCGCCATCAGTCTGGCACAGGGAGGCAAACAAGGCGAATATCTTTCTGTGGAAGAACTGAAAACCCGAACAGGCATTTCCACTGCCGTTGCCGAAACCCTGAGAGAATGTGGTGCGTTGAAAAACATTCCCGAAAGCAGTCAGATGTCGTTGTTCAGTTTCTGAAACATCATTTCCTTGCGAATTTGCTACCGCAAATTCGCACAGAAGTTTTTGATTGAACTTTTTTCAAAAAGTTCATGGGGTCAAGGGGCAAAGCCCCTTGTGAAATCGTCAAGGACAAAATCCTTGACACAGGATTTTAAAGGGCAGTCGTCCTTTAACAAGGGGGTCTTGTATTGAGTAAAAAGAAATTCAGACAAATACTTTTGCTTATTGCTCTGGGCATACTGATACAGTATGTCGTGGGTAGTTTCGCTATTATCTGGGGAGCTATCCAGACCGTTTTCAAAGTTGCCATGCCGTTCATTATCGGTTTCTCCATAGCCTTTCTGATAAACAAGCCGTACGTCTTTCTGGCTGACAAAGCATTCAAAAATCTTGAAAACAGCAAATTTGCATTTTTTCGGAAGTTCCGAAAACCATTTTCCCTGTTCTTAGCCTATGTGATTATTTTCGGTATCATTGCCTTTTTAATCGGTATCATCATTCCTCAGCTGATTACCAGTTTCAACAAACTTGCCGAAAACTTTTCCAGTTATGCCGACAAGTTCAAACAATGGCTTCTTGAAACTTCTGAAAAATGGCTTCATATTCAGCTTAAACAAGATAACGATGTTTTTACTATGGTCAACAATCTGGTAAAGATTATCACTGGGGAAGAACTGCAAAGGTATTTTACCAATCTTGCCAATACTTTCGGCCCTAACATTTTCGATACCGCTATGGAATTTACTGCCTCACTTTATAATGTGGTTATGGGTATTGTCATTTCCGTCTATTTTCTGGGCTGTAAGGAAAAACTGCTTTTCCAGACAAAAAAACTGACAGTAGCTTTTCTGCCCGACCGAATGTTGCCCAAAGTATTTGAAATTGCTGAGCTTACCAACAAAATGTTTGTACGTTATATTTACGGCAGAATTATCGACTCCATGATCATCGGTATGCTGTGTTTTGTGGGAATGAGTCTGCTCCAGTTTGACTACGCCTTGCTTATCAGTGTGGTTGTCGGCATTACCAATGTTATTCCCATGTTCGGCCCTTTCATCGGTGCTATACCGAGTATCTTAATTCTGCTGATTGTCAATCCCCTTGAAGCGTTATGGTTCGGCTTGTTCGTCTTTACGTTACAGCAGATTGACGGCAACATCATCGGCCCGAAAGTTATGGGTAACTCTATCGGTATTTCAGGATTCTGGATTATGGTGAGCGTTATCATTGGCGGAGGTCTTTTCAGTATTGTCGGAATGTTCCTTGCTGTTCCCATGTTTGCGGTTTTCTATGTGCTGTTCGGCAATATTGTCAACCTGCGTCTGAAAGAGAAAAATCACTTACAGCAGTTCGGAGAGTCACCCGACAGCGATATCATTACTGATGCTGAAAAACCGACCATCAATTTCAATGATATCAAATTATACAAAACATTACGTGATAACGTCCTGCACCACTCAGGAAAGAAAAGCAATGATGATGAGGACGACTTCAATTAAATAAAGATTGTGAAATTCATATCATACGGATTGATTTACGGTCAGTCCGTATGATATAATTATTTTGTCTGACTGAATTTTCGTTATTGACAGTTACAGTTTAGTGTGTTATCATATTAGCACACTAAAGCAAAGGAAAATTATGGCAAGAATGAGGAATATCGTATGAAAAGTTATCACAAACTCACTCCCGAGGGAACAAGAGATGTTCTTTTTGAAGAATCGGTGGCTATCAATCAGGTAAGCCGAATGATTAACGGCATTTTCAAGAAGAAAGGTTATCATCAGGTCATCACACCTACCCTTGAATTCTATGACACGTTTACCTTGGACGGATTCGGCTACAATGCCGAAGAAATGTTTATTTCTACCGATAAAAAAGGTCGTCTGATGGTCATGCACCCTGACGCTACCATTTCCATCGCAAGGGTTATCGCCACCCGCTTACAGGACGAACCTTTACCTGTAAGATTATATTACAATCAGCCTGTATTCCGTAATAACAAAGCACTTTCCGGCAGAAATAACGAAGTGCAACATGCCGGTATGGAATTAATCGGGGCAAGCGGTAAACGTGCTGATTTGGAACTGATTGTTTCAGCGGTGGAAATTCTGAAAGAAATCACCCCTGATTTCCGCTTTGAACTGGGTCATGCGGTATTTCTGAAAGCATTGCTGAACCAACTGGATACCGACCGTTACAAAAAGGACGCTATCAGGGATTACATAGAATCAAAGAACTATTCCGCTCTGATTACACTGCTTGACGAGATGGAACAAAACGAAACTACAAGAGCATTACGCAAATTACCCCGACTTTTCGGTGGTGAGGAAATTTTCAAGAAAGCTCTTCCCCTTTTTAAAGGAACAGAAGCGGAACAGGCTTTGTTTTATCTGAAAGATTTATATAAGGATTTGAAAAAAATCATTCCCGAAGAAAAACTCATGATAGATTTAGGCATGGTACAGAGAAACAATTATTACAGTGATATGATTTTCTGCGGATATGTGGCAGGCAGTGGAGATTATGTCCTCAACGGCGGACGTTATGACCATCTGCTGAATCATTTTGACAAGTCCATACCGTCGGCAGGTTTCGGTGTGAATGTTGACGAACTGGCAAGGATTTTCATGAACATCAACGGCGAGGAGAAAACACAGACTGCGGATATTCTGGTTCACGGTGAGGACGGTTACGAAATTGAAGCTATCAGAACCAAAGAAGAACTCACAAAACAGGGTTATCGTTGCGAATACAGTGTGTTCAATAATGAGGGCAGTGCCAGATTTTACGCACAGAAAAAGGGAATCAAAAAAATCTGTGTCGTAAACATCAAGACAAGAACAGAAGAAGTATAAGGAGATTGTTTATGAAACCACTGAGAATAGCACTGACAAAGGGCAGGCTGGAAAAAGACACCGTCAATTTACTGGAAGAACTGGGTTATGACTGTTCAGCGGTGAGAAACAAGGGCAGAAAATTGATTTTGCCTATAGGTAACGGAGAAATAGAAGTCGTACTGGCAAAGGCAGCAGACGTTATCACCTATGTAGAACACGGTGTATGTGATTTGGGTGTTGTCGGAAAAGATACCATTCTGGAAAACGGCACAAAGTTTTTTGAACTGCTGGATTTGGGCTTCGGAAAATGTCAGTTTGCTCTTGCAGGCAAAAAAGGTACGGATTTTTACAGCGGTCACAACGTCAAGACAATAGCAACAAAATATCCCAATGTAGCCCGTTCGTTTTTTGAAAAGAAAGGCATTGACATTCATTGTATCAAAATTGAAGGCAGTGTAGAATTAGCTCCCTTACTTGAACTGTCTGACGCTATTGTTGATATTGTAGAAACAGGGTCTACACTGAAAGCAAACGGTCTGGAAGTTTTTGAGTATGTCACACCGATTTCGGCAAGGCTGATTGCCAACACCGCTTCGCTGAAATTCCGCAAAAAGGAAATTGAATCCCTCGTTGACAAGATTTTCAGTAAAATCAATAGTTAAAGGGCTACCGCCCTTTAAAATTCTGTTTTTTTGGGGGCGTTGCCCCCAATCCCCCACGAGGGGCGTTGCCCCTCGACCCCACAAGCCTTTAAAAAGGCTTGACCTAAACTTTTGGGAAAATTTGCGATAGCAAATTTTCTTGGAAAAGGAGTAAGAATTTATGATAAAAAAAGTCATTGCAGACGGCAAAGCAGAATATACATTTATTTCGCAACTCAAGGCAAGATGCGAAAACAACGACAAAAATGTAACGGAAATTGTATCGGGCATTTTGGAAAATGTCAAGGCAAACGGTGACAAGGCTGTCGAAGAATATACACTGAAATTTGACGGGTCTAAAATAGAAAATCCCGAAATTACCCGAGAACAATTAAAGGAATATGCCAAGGAATGTGACCCTGAAGTTTTCCGTTCACTGGAGAAAGCACAGAAAAATATTGAGGATTTCCACAAAAGACAGTTACAGCAAAGTTGGCTGACTACGAAAAATAACGGGGTTATTCTGGGGCAGCGTATAAGAGGACTGAAAAGAGTGGGTATTTATGTACCCGGTGGTACGGCAAGTTATCCGTCATCGGTACTGATGAACGCTGTTCCCGCAAAAATAGCAGGTGTGGAAGAAATCATTATGGTAACGCCTCCCATGAAGAACGGTAAACCCAATCCTGTTATTATGGCAGCGGCACTGATTGGCGGTGTAGACAGAGTTTTCCTTATGGGCGGTGCTCAAGCTGTGGGGGCTTTAGCTTACGGTACGGAAACTGTTCCGAAAGTCGATAAGATTGTAGGCCCGGGTAATATCTTTGTGGCAACGGCAAAGAAATTATTATTCGGTACGGTAGATATCGATATGATAGCAGGCCCTTCCGAAATTCTGATTGTTGCCGACAAAACCGCCAAAGCAGAATACCTTTCGGCGGACTTGATGTCGCAGGCAGAACACGATGTTTTAGCTTCGGCGATTTTGCTCACCGACAGCGAAAGTCTTGCCGATGAAGTCATCAAAGAACTGGAAAAACAGAGTGCAACATTAAGCCGTAAGGAAATTATTGAAAAGTCACTGAACGATTATGGGGTAATCATTGTCTGCAGGAACATCAGCGAAGCCGTTGACTTTGCCAACATTCTTGCCCCTGAACACCTGGAAATGTGTGTGGAAAATCCTATGGAATATATCGGCAGAATGGATAATGCAGGTTCGGTATTTTTAGGAAATTACTCCCCTGAACCGCTCGGCGACTATTTCGCAGGGCCTAACCACGTTTTACCTACAAGCGGTACAGCAAGATTTTTCTCTCCGCTTTCTGTGGACAGTTTCGTTAAAAAATCAAGTTTCATTTACTACACCAAAAATGCACTGCTTGACGATGCAGATGATATTATCCGCTTAGCCAATGCAGAAGGTCTTACGGCACACGCCAACTCGATTATTGTCCGCAAACAGAATGAAACAAAGGATTGATTTGCATTGTATACATTAAATAAAAAAATTGCTGAACTTATCCCCTATCAGCCGATTGTGGGAAATTATCCTGTCAGACTGGACGCTAATGAAAGCGGTTACAATCTGCCCCAAGATATTCTTCAACAGATAAAAGACGTTCTGGATACGGTAGCATTCAACCGCTATCCCGACCCTTACGCAACGGATTTATGTCAGGCATTTGCCGACTATTATGGTATTTCTCCTGAAAACGTAACCGCTTTCAACGGGTCTGACGAACTGATTATGATTCTGACAAGTACCTTTCTGCTGTCAGGAGAAACTATGGTGACGGTTGAACCTGATTTTTCCATGTATCGTTTTTATGCATCGCTGGCAGAAGTCAACACCGTTTCCGCACCAAAAAACGATGATTTGACCGTCAATATGGATACTGTCATTGAAACGGTGAACAACAATAAAGCACGAGCCGTCATTTTTTCCAATCCGTGCAATCCTACATCAAAGGGAATTTCCCGCAACGATATTCTGAAACTGATTAACTCAGTAGAGAACTGTCTTGTTATTCTTGATGAAGCGTATATGGATTTCTGGGAATGTTCACTGTTACAGGAAATCAACAACTTTGACAATCTCCTGATTATGCGTACCGCCTCCAAAGCGGTGGGAATGGCATCAATCCGCCTTGGGTTTGCCGTTGCCAATGAGAAAATTACGCAGACATTACGGGCAGTAAAATCTCCTTACAATGTCAACACCGTTTCGCAGAAAATCGGTACGGTTATCTACCGCAACAAAGAATTTCTGCAAAACAGACGAAACACTATTGTATCTTTACGTCAGAAATTGTATAATGACCTGAAAGAACTTGAACAACAATATCCCGATAAATTACAGGTTCTTTCAGGAAATGCCAATTTTGTTTTTATCCGAACAGCAACGGGAAAAGCTGTCTTTGATTTCCTGTTAAGTCAGGGGGTCGCTATACGGTATATGGGCGACTACATCAGAATCACCGCTGGAACGGAAACAGAAAACAAAACCGCTATCAGACTGCTCAGAAAATTTCTGGGCTGAGAAAGGTGTCAGGACAATGAGAACAGCATTACAATCACGGAAAACAAAAGAAACAGATATTACTATCTCACTGAATCTGGACGGCGGTAACGTGAATATCAACACAGGCATAGGCTTCTTTGACCATATGCTGACTGCCTTTGCTGTTCACGGCGGTTTCGGACTGGAAGTGAACGTACAAGGCGATTTATATGTAGACTGCCATCATACTATCGAAGATACAGGAATCGTTCTGGGAAAAGCTTTCCATGAAGCTCTGGGTGACAAAGGCGGTATTGAACGATATGGGTCATTCTATATTCCCATGGACGAATCACTTACCTTTGCCAGTGTCGATGTCAGCGGTCGCCCCTTTCTGGTATTCCGTGCCGAATATCCTCAGGCGGTAGTCGGACAATATGACGCTTGCATGACGGAAGAATTTTTCAGAGCATTTGCGTTTCATTCGGGCATTACTCTCCATATCAGAAATGAATACGGTACAAATTCTCATCACATCATTGAAGCCATTTATAAAGCCGTCGCTCACGCTTTGAAAATTGCCGTATCACAGACAACTGACGGAAAAACATTGTCTACCAAAGGTTCTCTCGATTAAGATAACTATACCGACATTATTTTCAAAAACATTTGCTATCGCAAATGTTCCTGAAAGTTTTTGATTGAACTTTTTTCAAAAAGTTCATGGGGTCAAGGGGCAAAGCCCCTTGTGGGATTGTCAAGGGCAACGCCCTTGACAGGAAAGGAGTCATTATGATTATTTTACCTGCTATTGACATTAAAGACGGCGAGTGTGTCCGCTTGCGGAAAGGCGATTACAACACCGTTGAAAAAGTAGCGGAAAGTCCGTATAAGACGGCACAGTATTTCAAGGACTGCGGGGCAACATGGATGCACATGGTTGACCTTGACGGTGCTAAGGACGGTTCTGTACAAAATAAAGACCTGATTATTGACGTTGCCAAATCATCAGGTCTGAATGTGGAAGTCGGCGGAGGCATACGCAACATGAAACGTGTTGAAATGTATCTGGAAAGCGGTATCCAGCGAGTTATCCTGGGTTCGTCTGCGGTAAAAAATCCGAAATTCGTCAAGGAAGCTGTCAGACATTATGGTGATAACATCGCCGTCGGTATTGACGCTTTACATGGTATGGTCTGTGCAGAAGGCTGGCTTGACAAATCTGAAATCTATTACCTTGAACTGGCTAAACGTATGGAAGATATCGGAGTCAAATACATCATTTTTACTGACATCGCCAAAGACGGTATGCTGTCCGGGCCTAATCTCGGTCGGCTGGACGAATTACAGAATACAGTTTCCTGCAATATTATCGCCAGTGGCGGTATTTCCTGCCTGAAAGATATTCTCAATGTATCCGCTCTCAAACTTTACGGTACAATCACAGGTCGTGCCATTTATACGGGTGACTTAGACCTGAAAAATGCCATCAAAGTTTCTTCGCTTTCCGACAACATGGTAAACAAGGAGAACTGAATGATGAATTTTGACTTTGACAAATTCTTTGTAAAAAGTGAACTTATTCCTGCCATCATTCAGGAAAAATCCACAGGTGAAGTGCTTATGCTTGCCTATATGAACAGAGAATCCATGCAGAAAACTTTTGAAACAGGCTATACCTGGTTCTACAGCCGTTCCCGTCAGGAACTCTGGAACAAAGGGGCAACTTCGGGACATCTCCAGAAAATCGTTGACATCTATGGCGACTGCGATAACGATACCTTATTGATTACCGTTGAACAAATCGGTTCGGCGTGCCATACGGGAAATCACAGTTGCTTTTATACCAAACTGAAATCTTTTGAAACGGAGCATGAAAATGAGTAATGATGTTTTAAACGCACTGTATCAGACAGTGATTGACAGAAAAGAAAATCCACAGGAAGGGTCTTATACCTGCTATCTGCTTGACAAAGGGATAGATAAAATTTTGAAAAAAGTCGGAGAGGAATGCAGCGAAACTATCATAGCCTCTAAAAACGGCGACAATGCTGAAACCGTCTATGAAATTGCGGACTTGATTTATCATCTTACTGTTATGATGGTCAGTCAGGGAATTGCTATGGACGATGTGCTTAAAGAACTCGATAAAAGAAGTGCTAAAACGGGTAACTTAAAGCAGTTCCATCAAGTAGACAAAAATTCATAAGTTATTTTTTACTGACCTGTTTTTTCAGGTCAGTTTTTTTAGAATAAACAATAACTGTTTTTATCTTTGTCATTCTGAACGACATGAGGATTCTTTGAAAAGTTCTTCGTCACTGTTGTCCTCAGAATAACACACGAAATTTTATTTCTTAATATCAGCGTTCTTTCCAAAAGAATTTGCTATCGCAAATTCTCCTGAAAGTTTTTGTCAGATTTTTTGAAAAAGTTTGGAAGGATTTTCAAGGTTACAACCCTTGAAGCAGAATTTTTAAGGGCGGTGGTTCTTAACCCCATATACTAAAAACAAATTGTGACATATCTTTTCAGTATAAAACTATAAATGAGTAAATTTCCTGTTTTTCGTGATTATGCACAATAAAAATACGCTGTTTGTCACCTTGAACGCAGTGAAGGGTCT
>CACYBZ010000146.1 GCA_902772795.1 uncultured Ruminococcus sp.
ACCAGGGGCAGCACAATCAGCCCAACACCTCACAGGATATTTTGTCTTGTTTATCTGGGCGGCACTGTTCAACGGATTTAACGTCAGAGATGACGGTTTCGGCATATTCAGAGGACTTAGCGAAAACACAGGTTTCTTAAAAGTATTCTTTATCATTATTGCGGTACAGTTCTGTATTGTCAACGCAGCGGTTATTCCACTTGAAGCGTTCCACTTTATCGGTGAAATGTTCAGCTGTACACCGTTTGATGCAGCAGGCTGGGGCGTTGTCATTTTGCTTGCTATAACGATGATACCTGTTGATTTGCTGAGAAAAGCAATTACCAATGCGGTAACAAAAAAATAAGTTATTAACCCTTTATCAGAGAAAAGATGTGTGATATAATATATCGCACATCTTATTTTTTAGCATTGCCAAATTTGCGAAAGCAAATTTTCACAAAAAGTTTTGCCCCGCTTTTCCAAAAGCGGGTGGGGTCGAGGGGCGAAGCCCTTAAACTATCAGGATAAGAAATGGAGCAGTACTCATGATAATTTTTCATACAGACCTTGATAATACGCTGATTTATTCTTACAAGCACGACATCGGAAATGAAAAACGATGTGTAGAAATTTATCAGGGCAGAGAAATTTCCTTTGTCACGCTGAAAACATGGGAAGCACTGAAAACGCTGAAAGAAAAAATCATTATTGTTCCCACAACAACACGCACCGTTGAACAATATCAACGAATCAATTTCGAGATGGGAAAATTTCCGTATGCTCTTGTGTGCAACGGAGGGGTGTTGCTGGAACACGGCGAGGAAAATCAGGACTGGTACGAGGAATCTTATCGACTGGTGGAAGATTGTCAGAGGGAAATGGAAAAATCCCGTTATCTGTTGACAGACGACACGAACAGAATTTTTGAAGTCAGAAATATACGGAATTTGTTTGTTTTTACAAAGAGCAGGAATCCCGTTCAGACAGTAGCTATGCTGAAACATCATCTCCATACAGAATCCCTTGACGTATTTCATAACGGAATGAAAGTCTATGTTGTGCCGAAACAGTTAAGTAAAGGTATGGCGGTACAGCGTTTTCGGAAGAAGATACAGGCAGACAGGATTATTTCGGCAGGTGACAGTGAATTTGATATTTCTATGCTGAACTGTTCAGATATTGCCATTGCTCCGCAATCGTTGCAAGAAAGTCATCAGCTTTCTAAAAACGTCATCGTAATGGATAGTGAACAACTTTTTTCAGAAAGTCTTTTGCAATATATCGCAAAAAAATTTCAATTTTATACCAGCAGTGTAATGACAAATAAAAAATAATGTGTTATAATGCGAAACAGGAGAATAAAAGAATCCGAATGATAAATCTTAGAAAGGAGAAAACACCATGACATTTGCATATCTTCGCCAATTACATGAAAAATATGATAGTCAGCTGATAGCTTTGCTAAATGATGAGCAGGGCTTTAGTGTGTTACGCCTTTATAAGAGAACGGAAAAAATCAGAAAGCGAAAATTCTGAAAAAGGAATTTTTCTGTGATTATTCAGTAGCCGTTTGTCTTGATAAAGGCAGACGGCTATTTTTTTCGGCAATACTGTATTGTTCAAGAATTTGTGAAAGCAAATTCTTCTGAAAGTTTTGTCCACTTTTTCAAAAGTGGTGGGGTTCAGGGGCAAAGCCCCTGATGGGATTTTTAAGGGCGAAGCCCTTAAACACAAAATCAATTATAAAAGGGAGTCATTACGATGGAAATAAAAGGAAAAGTCAATACAGCGGTATGTTTTGCGAAAGTCATAGAAGATGAAGCGGTGGAGCAAATCAGAAGAATGTGCGATTATGACTTTACGCAGGGGAGTAAAATCAGGATTATGCCTGACGTTCACGCAGGAAAAGGCTGTACCATAGGAACAACAATGACGATAACAGATAAAGCCGTTCCGAATGTTGTAGGAGTAGATATCGGTTGCGGAATGTATACGGTCAATCTGGGCAAAAGACAGCTTGATTTGGAAAAACTTGATGAAATTGCCCATTACATTCCGTCAGGAACAAGTGTATGGAACGGCAGACAAGAAGCGTTTGACCTGACAACCTTGAAATGTTACCGCTATCTGAAAGATACCAGAAGACTGGAAAGAAGTCTGGGAACACTGGGTGGCGGAAATCACTTTATCGAAGTAGATAAGTCGTCAGACGGAACAAATTATCTGGTCATTCATTCAGGAAGCAGAAATTTAGGTAAGCAGGTCGCCGAATATTATCAGGGACTGGCGGTTGAACTGAATGCCGGTAAAGAAGAATACTACGAAATGAGAGATAAAATCATTGCCGAGTACAAGGCACAGGGCAGAAGAAAAGAAATTCAGAAAGCTCTTGATGAACTGGTCTGGAACAAGATAGACAGTGAAATTCCTGACGATTTGTGTTATGTCTACGGAAAATACCTGAGAGATTATCTTCATGATGTCACAATATGTCAGGCATTTGCCAGACGCAACAGAGAAAAAATGGCAGAAATCATTACAGGAAAATTACACTGTCCGTATGGGGAAAGTTTCCATACCATTCACAACTACATTGATACCGACGAAATGATATTAAGAAAAGGGGCAATATCAGCCCACAAAGGTGAAAAAGTGCTTATTCCGATAAATATGCGTGACGGAAGCGTCATAGCCATGGGAAAAGGCAATCCCGAATGGAACTATTCTGCACCGCACGGAGCAGGAAGAATCATGTCCAGAAGCAAGGCAAAAGAAACCTTAAATCTTGAAACATACAAAGAAGAAATGGCAGGAATCTATACTACTTCCGTCAATGAAAAAACACTTGACGAAGCACCTATGGCATACAAATCACTTTATGATATTATCGATGTCATACAGGAAGCGGTAGAGGTAATAGAAGTAATGAAACCGATTTACAATTTCAAAGCCAATTAGTGAAAGGAAATGATGGCGATGGTCACTATACCGACCATAGATATGGTCAGAACAGGAAAAAATATAGAAACACTCCGCATTAAAAATGGTATGAGTGTAAAAGATATACAGAAAATTTTCGGATTTGTCACACCGCAGGCAATCTACAAATGGCAGCACGGAACATCTTTGCCGACAGTGGATAACCTTGTCATTTTATCTATGGTATTTCATGTTTCCATAGAGGAAATTTTAATTATCAAATAGACCGCAAAGGACTTTTCACTTTTGAAAGAGGTGAAAAGTCCTTTGTTATTGTCAGATATCTTTACGTAGTTCAATGAGAAACAGGGTTTGTTTGTCGGCTTGACCGTCGAAGAAAGTGTTGAGTACTTCAGAAAAAACAGGGTCGCTGTTTTCTGTCATACTGAAAAGTGTCATACAAGAGCGTAATTTTATATCGTCCGGATAACCGCCCATAATTTCTTCCACCGATTTGTCCTGATGAAGCAACAATAATTTTGAAATTTTTATAAGGTTATTACGCAGATAGTCATTGGCAAGAAACGCCTCAGCCTCATCAATATTTTCGATACCATAATAGTCAGAGTTAAAACTACTACCCAGACCTTTCAGCTGAGGAAAAATATACCATATCCAATGACTTATTTTGTGACCGTTCTTCATCTCTTCAAAAGCCAGTGAATAATCTCTTTGTTGTGCGGTGATAAACCTTGTTAAATCGAATATCTTTTCCATTAATCATCTCTCCTGAATATGAGCATTATACTTCCAGATATAGTATACATTAACCATAATATCAAAGTCAATAGAGTTTACATAAATGAAAAAATTTAACTGACAACAGGACATACCGAGATTATCAAGAAAGAAAATATCAATAAATTATAAATTTTTAATTAATTTGGTAAAAAGGGATTTTATTTTTTAAAAATAAGTGGTATAATAACAAAAGTTGTATTCATTTGTTTTTACCTGACATATGTACAAGAGAAGTTAATGGAGGTTTGGGTTCCTTATGGGAAGAGCAAAAAAGCGTTATGACAGTAAAATTACACCGGCAAGCGTAGCCATAGCCGGAACAAAGGGATTTTTTTCACTGATATGGAACATTATTTCAACGACGTTCATGATACTCTTTGTATCAGGGGGAATTGTAGGTGTTGCCATGTGTATTTATCTGTATGGATTGGCATGTCAGCCGACGGGGATTGACCTTACCAGTGAAAAGCAGGAACAGACATCATTTATTTATCTGTACAATGAAAAGAATGAACCCGTTGAATATCAGCGGTTGCACGGAACAGAAAACAGAGTATGGGTAAGTCTGGATAATATTCCGAAAAGTATGGTACAGGCACAGATTGCCATAGAAGACAAGCGTTATTATGAACATTCAGGCGTGGACTGGGTAAGAACAGGCGGAGCGATTGTGAACTTAGGTTCAGAATCGAGCTATGGTGGTTCAAGTATTACCCAACAGCTCATTAAAAACATTACGGGAAAAAATCAGGTAAGTATCACCCGTAAACTGACCGAAATCTTCAAGGCATTGAATCTGGAAAAAGAATATACGAAAGATGAAATTTTAGAAGCTTATCTGAATATTGTCAATTACGGCAGTGGTTGTCAGGGTGTGCAGTCAGCGGCGAATTTGTATTTTGCTAAAGATATTAAGGATTGTACAGTAGCTGAATGTGCGGCAATCGCAGGAATTACGCAGAACCCTGCTGCCTATAATCCGCTTGCTTATCCCGAAAACAATAAGGAAAGACGTGACCTTGTTCTTGACCAGATGTATCAGCAAGGCAAACTCAATCGTGCAGAATACGACGAAGCGATGAAAGAATCGGACAACATGGTTTTTGTCGGTTATGAGAACAACGAAAAAGAAAAAGAAAAAGAAGAAAAGAATCAGAACAATAAAGAAGGCTATATGTCCAACTGGTATATAGAAGCTATGTTCAGAGATTTGCAGGACGAGCTGGCACAAGAGCTGAATATCACAGAAAGTCTGGCTTTGAATAAGATATATTCAGGCGGACTGAAGATTTATTGTGCGATGGATCTGGGATTCCAGCAATTCTGTGAAAACTATATTCAGAATGTGTCCACACCTTATGACCCGAACTGTCAGTTAGCGGTTGTCATGACAGGACTTGACGGCAGAGTAGTTGCCTGTGTCGGCGGAAGAAACAAGAAAGATTCCATGTTGGTCTGGGACAGATCGTATCTTGCATCTTTGCAGCCGGGTTCATCTATCAAGCCGATTATTCCTTATCCGCTCGCTATAGAAAATAATATTTATAACTATTCTTCTATGGTCAAAGACCAGCCGATAGAACAGTGGGCGACCAATGCAGACGGTTCAACACGTTCAGGGCCTGCAAACGTATATGGTTCTTATCTGGGAGAAATCACATTGCCTGACGCTATCGAACGTTCTTCCAACGCAACAGCAGCACAGACGATGGAACTTGTCGGAGCAAAGAATGCTTATAATCAGGCAATCAACAAAATGTATTTCCGTCATCTTTCCACACAAGATGCCAATAACTTAGGTGCGTTGTCGTTGGGAGGTCTTAACGGCGGTGTCACGGTAAGAGAAATGGCAACAGCTTATCAGTATATGGGCAACGGCGGTAAGGTTTACCACCCCTACACCTATTACTATGTAGAAGACTCTGCTGGTAACGTCATTATTGACCATCGTGAAGAAATTCCTATACAGGCTTATTCTTCGCAGACTGCTTCCATGATGAACAGACTGCTGAATTATAATGTTGTCAACAACAATCCGGCTCATACCAGTGCAGGACTGGCAAGAATCTCAGGTTGGGATATTCTTGGTAAAACAGGTACTACAGATAGCGGTAAAGACCACTGGTTCTGCGGACTTTCTCCTTATGCGACCTGTGCGGTATGGACAGGATATGATACACCGTCAGAGCTTTCTCAGAGTACATTTGAGGTAGCAACGATTGTTTTCCGTGATTTGATGGCAGAGTATCTGAAAGACAAAGAATATAAAGAGTACAAAATTGATGATACCCTGGAGAAACATCAGTTCTGTGCAGAAACAGGTTTGCTTGCAGGTTCATATTGTTCAAAGACGTTTACAGGATACTATAAGAAAGATAACGTTCCTGAATATTGTTCAGGTTATCATGGAGGATATGCTTCTTCTTATAACAGTTACAATAATTATAACAATTATAACAATTA